>WGCP01000330.1 GCA_015493715.1 Desulfobulbaceae bacterium | reverse complement strand
TCCCTGCCGACGGTGCATTCACACTGGGTGCCACTGATAAACCAGCAGAGGTGTCCTGCCTGAAACTCCCATGCCGGGCATGTTTTTTTCAGATGGCATTTTTTTTCTTTCCAGCAGTTCTTCCGCTTTTTTGGGTTAACTCCTCTCCGGTTGGCAAGGAGAAAGTACAGTTGACGTTCCACGTGCAGGGGAACTGTCCGCCATCCCTGTTCATAACTCTGCACGGCCTTTAAGGAAACGCCAAGCAGTATTGCCAGTTCTTTTTGTGTCCGTTCGAGCTTAGCCCGGGCCTTTGCAAAAGTTTCCTTGTCCATTTTTTCCAACCGGTTGAATTCTTGTGTATATGTGCACAACTACCACATGGTGATGGAGTCTACCATTGGTAGAGCTGGGAGTTCAACAAAAAAAGAAAACCTTACCGATAATTTGTTTCATCCAAAGAAGAAATCCGCTACCTATACTGGATACCAAAGGGAAAATTACAGGAAAAGTGGTGTACTGAATCTAAATTGAGGAAAAAAATCTATGACTACCCAATCAAAGCCCAACGGCATTGGGTTGACTCGTCTGCGTAATGCAGCTGTCTGTTCCCGTAACGGATTGATGTATATATGGAAAAATGAAGCGGCATTTCGGCAGGAGGCCCTGCTCTGCCTGCTCTGTGTACCGGTGGCCCTTTTTTTAGGCGGGAATGGTTGCGAACGGGCAGTGTTAATCGGTTCGCTCTGCATGGTTCTTGTGGTGGAAATAGTGAATACGGCCATTGAATGCGCCATTGACCGGATAGGAAGTGAACACCACCAATTGTCCGGTGCCGCCAAGGATCTTGGATCACTTGCCGTGGCCCTTGCCCTCTGCGGTACGGGGATAGTCTGGCTGCTGGTGTTATGGTATTGAGGTTATTTTGAGTGGTGGTGGTCCTGTTCTCCGAGGGCATGGGCGTGACTGTGCTGATGCACTTTAATGGTTTTGCTTTTATGGAGATGACCATTTTCTAGGCTATAAAATCCGGTACACAGTCGGGCAAGAAAATCCCAGTCGTGCGAGATCAGAACAAAGGGCATTTCTAATCCGGACAGAACATCGAGCAGGCGCGATCTGGCGTCATGATCGAGATCGTTGGTCGGCTCATCCATGAGAAGAGCCGATGGCTGCATGGCCAGCACCGTTGCCAGGGCGACCAGACGTTTTTCACCGCCGGAAAGCTGGTGGGTGATCCGGTCTTCATATCCTCGCAGGCCGATGGAATGCAGGGTCTGCACACTGATTTCCCGTGCCTCTTCCCGTGAGCGGCCGAGGTTCAGGGGGCCGAATGCCACATCTTCCAGCACCGACGGGCAGAAGAGCTGATCATCCGCATGTTGGAAAAGCATACCGATCCTGCGGCGCAGGGGAAAAAAATCTTTTTCCTCCCGCATGGGCCGACCCTGGAAGTACACTTCCCCTTCCGCCGGTTTCAGCAGACCGACCATGATCTGCAACAGGGTTGTTTTGCCGGAGCCGTTGTCACCGAGCAGGGCGATCTTTTCCCGGTTTAAGCGGAAATCCAGATTGGAAAAGACGGGTTGCTCCCGGCCCGGATAGGTAAAGCCGATACCGCGTAGTTCAAGCATTGACTGAGTGTTGTTTTTCATGGGGTTGTTGATTACCGGATGGTCAGGAAAGAAAATAGGAGCGAGATACATACGCACAACGCCAGAAACAACAGGTCCATTGTTCCCGTACGTTGCTGAATCAGCACGGGAAAGGTGCCGGTGAAACCGCGCATAATCATAGCCTGATGAATGCGCCGGGAACGCTCATAACTGCGGATCAGGGTCATGCCGATCAGGTAGCCGTAGGTGCGGTAGGTGTGCAGATTGGTGGAGCCGTGAAAACAGCGCAGGGTGGCTGATCTGCGGAGCCGTTTGTATTCCAGTTCGATCCTGCCAAGATAGCGATAGGTTGTCAAAAGCAGGATGGTCAGCTTGTTGGGCAGGTGCAGTCGCTCCAGTCCATGGCCGATGGCGGCAATGGTTGAGGTCGAAAGCAGGGCGGTCAGCAGCAGATAAACAGCATTGGCTTTCAGGCTGATAAGTCCGGCCAGGGCAATCCCCTTACCGCTCAATTCCAGAGAACCGAGTCGGACCATGTGTCCGCCTCCTCCGGTCAGGGGCAGAGTGATCCAGAGCAGAAGAATGAAAATGTTGACGGTGGCAAGACGCCGTGCAAGCGGACCCAATGGTAATTCGGCCGCATAGCAGCAGCAGGCGGCAACAAGCAATCCTGCTCCGGCAACCTGGAAAGAGGAACTGGTGGCAATGCTGAGGGCAAGGGCCATGGCGCTGATTATTTTAACGGCTGGATCCGTCCGGTGCAGCAGAGAATCGCCGACGGCAAAGGGTTCGGAGATCATGGCACGGTCTGCCAGGGATCCATGTACAGCCAGAGCACGGCCCCTAACTCGACGGTTTTGTCTGTGCCGTCGGGACCGGGAAGGGTAAAATTCGCATCATGCAGGGCCGCAAAGCCCCACCATCCCGGCTGGGGACAGGTAAAGGAAAAGATACCCCGTTCATCGGTACGGATGACCTGAGTTTCGTGGGCAGGGGTCGGGGCGGAAAATCGTCCCTTGTTGTACAACTCCACTTCCACCTCGGTATGGGGCGCTGCTTTTCCATCCAACAGCACTTGCCCGACCATGGTATTGCCGCTGTAATTGCCGAAGGGACGCAGCAGGGGAACGATTTCCGTTTTCAGGCCAAGGGGGCGGCCCCATCCATGATCTGCACCAAAGGCGGAAATAATGGTTTTGGTATAATGTTTGATATAGATATCTTCCGCCGGCTCCCAGTAGGGTTTGGGTTCAACAGCAAAAATATAGATGCCGGGCCTGCGGAAGCGATACTTCGTCTGCCAGCCCTGGTGCTTCATTACCTGAACGGGATGGAGACTGCCTGTGAGGTCAATCTGTTTGCCGTCAAGGTCAACAAAAAAACGGGTCGGTTTTTCCATGTTCAGGCCGATGCCGGAAAAGGGATGACCAAAGGAGAGGGTTATTTTCTCCGTTCGTTGCTGTTGGTCAACGATATTTCTTTGGGGAATCAACATGCCGAAATGGGCCAGGGCGTTTGATCCCGGGAGCATTGCCAGGATCAATCCCAACAGCAGCGTGGACAATAATTTTTTCATGATCCGGTTCCTATCTTTTTTTACGGGAGGACCAGGCGGCAACCAGGCCGCCAAGCCCGACCAGCCAGCCGATGCCGCCGATGATGTTCTGCAGGGAGGGGCCGGACTCCATCTGCCGGGCCATCATGGCCTTGAGCGGTTCAATTTCCCGGGCCACAGCCTCGGAGACCAGCCGGGCAAGATAGCGCTGCTCGTTAGCAGAAAGCGACGGCGGCGCTGGAGAATTATTCGGTTGGGCGGTGTGGACGGAATCTGTCGGTGTTTCCGTTGCGGCAGTATTATTGCCCAGATCAGCCGGAGTCATGGTCCATACACCCTGATGCCCGGGGCCGCCGCCGACTGTAATTTTCACTGTATCATTCGGTGGTAGTTGCGGCCGGGGAAAATGAAGCATACCCCGGCTGTCGGTTTTTCCTTGAAAGAGAAGTTTTCCCGTGCTGTTGGTTACGGTCACTTTCCCGTTTTTGTCCGGCCGATCATGGCCAAAAGCGGCTTTCACCACAATATCCCGGCCGTTGACATAGGCAAAAACGTAGAGATGATGCGCGAAAACGGGGGCGGGAGTGATAAAAACAAATAGCAGGAGAATAACTGGGAAAAGTTTGTTCCAGGTGAGAAAGCGGCAGATGTTCATGGATGTACCCGGCTGGAAAAGTTGAGGAGTTCCGGCTGGACCCTGGCAAGAAAAGAAACCACAAACATTGTGATTACGCCTTCCAGCAGCATAAGAGGAATTTGGGCGGCAAGAAGCAGCCTGGCGGTATCGAGAAATGACCTGTCCGTTCCCACCAGGGCCAGGGCAAGGAGGCAGGTAGATAGTAGGATGGCGACCATGCCGGCGCAAAAGGCACCGATCATTCTGGTCCTGCCCTCTTTCCTGATCATCGGTCCGAAGAGATAATAGACCGCCACTGCGGGTCCGGCCATGACAACGGTATTTACCCCGAGGACGGTCAGGCCGCCGAAGCCGAACAGCAGCGCCTGCAGGAACAGGGCGGTTGCTATTGCCGGCACGCTTGCCCAGCCTAAGAGGATGCCGACAAGTCCGTTCAGAACCAGATGCACTGATCCCGGTCCCAGGGGGATATGGACAAGGGAGGCGACAAAAAAAGCCGAGGACAGCAGGGACGTTTCAATGATATGGTCCGTATCGATGTGTTTCAAACCGATGGCGGTACCGATAATCGCGAAAGCGCCGCCTCCGGCCAGAATGGGCAGGGAGAGAATCCCTTCAGAAATATGCATGGATATGTTTAAGTGTTACGATTAATAAATTTGTAACACTGTAGTGCCTGGATCTGAAAGGGTCAAGTTTTTTCCGTTGTTGTTGTCATCGGCGTACTTGTAACTGGTCACTGGATATGTAACTATTTGTTTTCATTTTCCAGGAATTGTAAGTTGGCAAGGGTGCCCGTGACGACTTACACGTACTTTCTTCTTATCGTTGCATAGAGGTGGGTTTATCCATGCACGAACGAATATAAAAAACAACATGCAGGAAATTACATTGCTATCAGGTTCCGTAACGGCCTACCGCCACTTTGTTCTCTTTGCCCTGGGCCTGTTGTTGGTGCTCTCCGGCTGTACAAGTCTGCAAACCTCTTCGTCGTCTTCCTCGGAACTCAGCGTCATTGGACCCTCCGTTTCCGCAGACCGGCTTGCGGTCTTTGCGCCTGTGTTTGTCCTGCCCGAAGCCGGGCGGCCATTTAATCGTATCGGCAAAGTGATGGCGCAAACGACAACCGATGGCGAAGAGATCACCATTGATTCTGACCAGCCGGTCTTGTATACCGGTCTCTTTTCTTTTTCTACCAAGAAGGGAGCGTATACCAACCTGGTGTACAGGGTACATTTTCAGAAAATTCCCTGGAGCCTTGTTCCCTTTCATTTCGGCGCGGGCAGCAATGTCGGGCTGCTGGTTGTGGTGACCCTTTCCGGCAATGGAGTTCCGCTGTTGGTCACAACCGTCAATACCTGCGGGTGCTATGTTGCCCTTATTCCCACAAGGTCCCTGCCGCCTGAGGATTATCCCCGGGGCTGGAATGCACAACGACAATCCGTTTACGGCGAAGTGCTGCCCGGTATTTTGCCTGCATACTCGGGGAATGATGCCCTGTTGGTGCGAATCAGGCCCGGGGTGCACCGGGTTATGGATGTGCGGGTTATACCACGTCGCCGGTTGATGGAAAAAGAAACTGTCCAGGCGCAGATGCTCCCTCTGCAATCGTTACGCCATTTGCCGCCGGCCTCAGGAACAACGACCAGTATGTATTACAGCAGTTGGCCCTTGCGCGGCCACGTCAAAGGGGCGATCAAGCCGTTGGAATCGTTGCTGCTGGGTCTTGTCAGTCTCGATTTTTATGTGGGCATGGATAAGGAATATGGTGATACAGTG
>WGCP01000329.1 GCA_015493715.1 Desulfobulbaceae bacterium | reverse complement strand
CGCCATATCCGGGGCAATGATATCGCCATGGTCTTCCAGGAGCCCATGACCTCGCTCAACCCGGTGTACACCATCGGCAATCAGTTGCTCGAGCCACTGCTCCTGCACAGAAATATGTCCAGGGAAGAGGCATGGGACCAGGGGCTGCAGCTACTCAGCCGCTGCGGCATCAAAGAACCTGAATACAGGATGAACGCCTATCCTCATCAGCTCTCCGGTGGCCAGCGGCAACGGATCATGATCGCCATGGCCCTGGCCTGCAGGCCAAAGCTGCTTATTGCCGATGAACCGACCACCGCCCTTGACGTAACCATTCAAAGCCAGATCCTTGATCTGCTCATGGATATCCAGGAAGAATATCACATGACCATCCTGCTGATCACCCATGATCTGCCCATGGTCAGACGGATTGCCGAATCGGTGTCCATCATGTACCAGGGGCGTATTGTCGAACAGGGCGCGGTGTCAAAAATTTTCGAAAGCCCGGAAGATCCCTATACCAGGCACCTGCTCACTTCCCTTCCCGATACCACAAACATGCCGCGCTCCGGCGGCCCCACCCTTCTCGACCTGCAGGATATCCATTGCCGTTTTACCCTGTCCAGGGGTGGCGGCCTGTTTTCCAAAAACAAAAAAAATGTCCTCAAGGCCGTGGATGGCGTCAGCCTGAAAATTGCCGAAGGTACCACCTTGGGCGTGGTCGGAGAATCGGGTTCAGGAAAAAGTACCCTGGCCCTGTGCGTGCTTCGCCTTATTTCCTGCCGGGGCAGGATTCTTTACCACAGAGGTGATGCGAATATTGATCTCGGTACCCTCACAGGGTCCGGGATGCGTCCCCTGCGTAAAAAATTGCAGATAGTCTTTCAAGACCCTTTTTCCTCGCTGTCTCCACGGCTCTCGGTTGAACAAATCATCGGCGAAGGACTGAAGGTACATAAAATAGGCACCAAAAAAGAACGAAAAAAACTCGTTGCCCGGGTCCTGGAAGAGGTGGAGCTTGAACCGGATATGGCGGCCCGGTTCCCCCATGAATTTTCCGGAGGGCAGCGCCAGCGCATCGCCATTGCCAGGGCGCTTGTCCTGCGGCCCAGGCTGCTGATTCTGGACGAGCCGACCAGTGCTCTTGACATGACAATTCAGGCCCAGGTTATTGACCTGCTCAGACGGCTGCAGACGCGACATAACATGACCTATATCTTCATCACCCATGACCTGCGGGTGATTCGCTCTCTGGCGGACACAATCGCGGTCATGCGCCGGGGCAGGATCGTTGAATACGGACCATGCGACCGCTTGTTCTCCGCCCCGGAGAATCCCTATACAAAGTCACTGTTCCAGGCCGCCTTTCCCGATAGCAATGTTTCCATAGATGAGATGATCACCGCATGACCCAAAAACGGCAATCCTCGTCAAGTACCCTGGATGCCTCCTTTCTGGCCACAATCAGCCACGAACCCGGTGTGTATCTGATGCAGGGAAAAAGAGAGGTCCTGTACGTGGGCAAAGCCGGCGATCTTCGCAAACGGCTTGCCCAGTATGCCCATTTTTCCGGACCGGCCCACTCAAAAACCGCAGTCATGCTCAGCCACGTCCGCAAGGTGGAGACCATTCTCACCACCACGGAAAAAGAGGCCCTGATCCTGGAGGCCTCACTGATCAAAAAGCACCGACCACGATACAATGTCATTCTCAGGGATGATAAAAACTATCCCCTGATCAAGGTCACGGTCAAGGAGAAATGGCCCAGGGTACTGGTCACCCGCAGGCGGATCAGGGACGGCAGCCGTTACTTCGGGCCCTTTGCCTCAACAAGCGCCATGCGGACGACCTTGAAACTGCTCTTTTCCATGTTTCCGCTCAGGCGCTGCAAAACGATCCGCAGCCGTGAGCGCCCCTGCCTCAACTATCAGATGGGAAGATGCCTGGCCCCCTGTGCCGACCTGGTTGGCAATACAGAATACATGGCCATGGTCAGGGAGGTCATCCTCCTGCTCGAGGGCAAAAATCAGCACATTATCATAAACCTGCAGGAGAAGATGCGCAAGGCCGCTGCCGACCTGGCCTTTGAAGAAGCCGCCGTCCAGCGTGACCGGATAACCGCCCTGCAGCGGACCCTGGAACACCAGGTCATCGCAGCGGAGCATGGGCTTGACCAGGATATTTTCGGCCTTGCCCGGCACGGCGCCTCGGTGGGAATTGCCCTGCTCTTTGTTCGGGCCGGGATGATCAGTGGTTCCCAGAATTTTTTTATTGCCGATCCCATCGGGAACGATGCGCAGATATTAAGCCAGACACTGATGCTTTACTACTCAAACCGCAGGCATCCACCCCGTGAGCTGATGCTTCCTCTTGCCATTGACGATGAGACGCTTGTTTGCGAACAGCTCAGCGAACTCAGAGAGGGTCCGGTCAGGCTCAGTGTACCCAGGCGCGGTAAACGTATGCAGCTGATGCGTATGGCCGCCGCCAATGCGGAGCAGGTTTTTTCCAAAGAAAGCAAAAAACTCAAAGCATGGCAAATCATGGCCAAAACACTTGTTCACAAGTTACGACTGTGTAATTCTCCCGACCATATAGAATGCCTTGATATATCAAACCTCAGCGGCAAGCAGGCCGTGGGATCACTGGTCTGTTTTGTTCAGGGGGAACCTGAAAAACACGGCTACCGCCATTACAGGATCAGCGGCAGGGATGAACCCGATGATTATGCAATGATGCGCGAAGTCCTTCAGCGACGTATGGAAACCGGTCTGGCAAAGAACAACCTGCCCGACGTGCTCCTGCTCGACGGCGGCAAGGGTCAGCTCGGCATAGGAGTGGAGGTGCTTGCCGATTTTGATCTACTGGATCGGATCGATCTGGTTGCCATTGCCAAGGAAAAACATGGTGAAGGGGAAAAACTGTTTCGGCCCGGTCGGAAAAATCCGATTTTATTGCCCGCCCATGCCCCTGCCCTGCTCTATCTGATGCGCATCCGGGATGAATCCCACCGTTTCGGCATTACCTTTCACCGCCGTCTTCGCCGAAATAATACCTTGCGCTCACCCCTGGACAGGGTTACCGGAATCGGGGTGCAACGAAAAAAAGATCTCCTCAAGGCACTTGGCAGCTACAAACGCATTCAATCGGCAACCGCTGAAGAGCTGGCCACGGTCCCCGGTATCGGACCGGTCCTTGCCCAAAGTATTTTCAGACAACTGCAT
>WGCP01000328.1 GCA_015493715.1 Desulfobulbaceae bacterium | reverse complement strand
TTCCTGCCGCCCCGCCTCATCGAAAGTTCATCCATTCCTTCGCAGGTGGCACGGATAAAAGACTTTGATTCCATTAGGGATTTTTTTGCCGGACCAACCGGCATTGCGGTCATGGAGTTGCCCTTTACGATTATTTTTCTTGTCACCATCGCGGTTATCGGTGGGCCTCTGGCCGTTGTTCCGGTGATTCTTGGTGTATGCTATCTGCTGCTGGCGCTGATCATGCTGCCCAGAATTCAGGCCCGGACCGAGGAAGGGGCCGTTGCCGGCGTAAAAAGGCAGGCCCTGCTGGTGGAAACCATGCAGAAAATACGCGCCTTAAAGGCCCATGGCCTTGGCGATACCTGGTGGCATCGTTTTCACGAACTCTCCGGTCAGTCCGCCATGACCGGATTCTCCTCCGCCTTTCTCTCCTCTCTTATCGAGGCCTTTGCCTACGGGTTATCGGTTATTGCCGGAATCAGTACCCTTACCTTCGGCATCTGGCTGGTCTGGCAGGGCCGGATAACCACCGGCGCTCTGATTGCCTCCATGATGCTGGTCTGGCGGGTGCTGACCCCCATGCAGGCCATCGTCAACTCTCTGATTCGTATCCGTTTTATTTTCCGCTCCATTGCCCAGGTTCACAAATTGGTCCGTACCCCGCCGGAAGGGAAACTCACCGCTGTTGACCCGGAGCTTTTCCGCCTGAGGGGAGATATCACCTTCAACGGTGTCGGGCTTCGCTATACCGGCGAACAGGGGCCGATTATTTCGGGCATGAATTTGCAGATTAAGGCCGGAGAAATCATTGCCGTTACCGGTGGTTCCGGTTCGGGAAAAACGTCCATCCTCAAACTGACCAATGGTCTTTACATCCCGCAAATGGGCGCTATCCTCATCGACGGTCTTGATATCAGACAACGGGACCCTGTGGAACTGCGGAAGAACATATCCTATGTGCCGCAACTTATTGAACTCTTCCACGGGACCATTGAAAAAAATCTGCGCATGGTAAAGCCGGATGCCACTGACGATGAGCTGATGGAGGCGATTACCTGGGCCGGTGCCATGGAAGAAATTCGCGCATTGCCCAGGGGGCTCAATACCTTTATCGGCGATTACCGGTCCGAACAGCTCTCTTCGGTCTTCGCCTTTCAATTAAATCTGGCCCGAGGGTATCTGCGTGATGCTCCGATCATGCTCTTTGATGAATTTCCCTCGGCGATTATCAACGACACCGCCGGAGAACTGTTCCGTGAGTATCTGCAGGAAAGGAGAGGAAAACGGACTGTTTTTTTTGTCACTGATCGCAAGGCCGATGTCCTGCTGGCCGACCGGCTGATCTACTTAACCGGCACCGGTCAGGTGCTGGCCGGTCAGCCCGATGAGCTGCTCAACGCTCTGCAGGGATAACCATGAATAAATATATCGGACTCATAGACGACTCGTCGTTATCGTTGAACACCATGAGGGCCTGTAAAGCCCTTAGCCCATTAAGAGCAATGCTATGACCAGGCAGGGACACCATGGCACGAAATAATCGAGATAAAACCGAGCAACTGCGGATCCTTTCACAGTCGGTGATGCTGGAAGAGGCCCGTACGCCGTACCTCATTCGCACCACCATGCTGATTATCTGTTTGGCTTTTTTCATTTTCGTCGGCTGGACGGCCTGCACGAAAATCAAGGAAATGGCACGAACAACCGGCGCCATTGTGCCGTCTTCTTATGTCCAGTCCATTCAGCACCTTGAGGGCGGCATCGTCAAGGAAATCCTTGTCCGGGATGATGATGCGGTCAAAAAAGGGCAGATCCTGCTGCGGCTGGAAGGTGAGGGCGTGCGCAGTGATTATGGTCGGGTCATGACGAAATTGCGCCTGCTGCAGTTGCGGGCGGCCAGGCTAAGGGCTTTTATCAGTGGAGACCGGGATGCGTTTGATCGGCTCAACAGACAGTACGGCAAGTTGAGTTCAACCGAAAATGACATCCTGGCGTCAATGTTTGATTCGCTTAAAAGGGAACAGGAAATTCTCAAACAGCAGTTGATTCAAAAAGAAGAGCAGAAAAAACTGTTCAGGCAGGAACTGGCAACGGCCGAAAAGGCCCTGCAGATTGCCCGTACTTCCTTTAAAACCCAGGACAAACTGTATAAAGAACGGCTGGTTTCCGAGACGACCTATCTGGCGGTTGTCCGGGAAATGAACCAGCAGCAGGGCCAGGTGAACTCGTTGCAAATCAAGATAAATCAGGCGGAAGATGCGATCAGTGAATACAGATGGCGTCTGCAGTCCATCGTCACCGAAGCCAGGAATAAGGC
>WGCP01000327.1 GCA_015493715.1 Desulfobulbaceae bacterium | reverse complement strand
TTTTAAAGCTTTCCGTTGAGATATGTTCGATCAAACGGGCGCCGATCTGGGCCCCGACTATACCGCCAATGCCAAGGAGAATGCCATACTTAAAATCTACATGCGCAAGTTTATTATGGGCAACCAGGGCGGATATGGCTATCAGCAAAATGCCAAGAAAGGTTGTCCCAACCGCCTTCTGAGCGGAAAAACCAAGAGTGAGCAAAAGCGGTATCATGAGAAAACCGCCGCCCAGACCTGAACACGATGCTCCGATTCCAACCACTACACCGGCGGCAACGATTAAAAGTGCGCTAAAATCCATGAAGATAATGACTTGTCTACTCTCTATATTCTCTGGTATTACAATGACCGAAAAGACAGAGCACCTCGTAGCTGATGGTCTCCATCCAACCGGCGATTTCATCGGCGCTTATCCTTTCATTCCCTTGCCTGCCCAGTAAAACGGCTTCATCCCCGGGCCGTACTTCCTGTATTTCCGAGACATCCACCAGGCTCAGGTTCATTGAAATTCTACCGACCACCGGCGCACGACGTCCATGGAGAAGGACCTCGGCCTTATTGGAAAGCACACGAAGATATCCGTCCTCATAGCCGACCGGCAGCACGGCAAGACGTGTTGTTTTTGAGGTGGTGAACAGATGACCGTAACCAAGTCCGGTTCCTGCCGGCACCTCACGCACCTGCAGGACGCGGCTGACAAACGACATAGCCGGTTGCAGCCGACCGCCGGTCATTCCAGGTTCTATCCCGTCCGCGCCGTAGCCATACAAAGAGATGCCAAGCCGGACCATGTCAAGTTCAGCGCCGCCCACGGAAAAAATACCACCGGAGTTTGCGATATGCAGCCGGCAGTCCTTCAACTGCGTACGCTGCAGTTTATTCGCCATTTGGAGAAAATCAGCCAGAACACGGTCGCTGTTTCCATGGACTGGATCATCGGCCATGGGAAAATGGGCCATTAGCCCGGCAAGGTGAAGAGAATCGCGGCGGACAATTCGTCGGACGACTGCAGGCGCATCCGAGAGGCGGCATCCCTGCCTTCCCATACCGGCGTCAACCTTCAGATGGACATTAAGTTTTTTCCCATGAGCATCCGCCTCCGCAGCAAGGGACTCAACCATCTCTCCATCAACAAGAACCGGCGTCAGATCATAGTCAATGACCGCCTCAAAAAATTCCGGCAAAAGACCGGCAAGAATAAAAATCGGCTCCCTGATTCCGCTTCGGCGGAGCCGCACTCCTTCAACAACCTCAGCCACCCCGAATGCCTTGGCGCCGCTTCGGGCAAAGACACGGGCGCATTCCTCCATGCCGTGGCCGTAGGCATCGGCCTTGACCATGGCCATGATCGGTATTCCGCCACATTTGCGAACACAGACATTGAAATTATTAATCAGGGCCGAACGACTGACCACCACCCTGTTGAGTGATTTAGTCACGGTGTGTCCACTGCCACCAGCCAAGCCATCCCCTACGGCTTGAAAACAACAAGGCCCAGCCGATGGCCATGTATAGGGTTCCAATGATCATACCTGGATCGGTTAACCTGCGCATGGTGATACCAAAGGTCATCATGATCAGTACCAACAGCCAGGTCTTCCATGAATACACAGCGCCAAGACAGGTGGGATCATCAAAACCATGGATCCTGTCCATGCAGCGAACCGCTGTTTTATCAAGAATAAAAATGGATTTAACCGTACCGATTGCAATAGCTAAAACAACCAGCCACCGAGCAGGACCGGACCCGATCCAACCCCATCCCCGAATCATAAGGACAAGTCCGATCACCGTCCACAGTAAAGCGGCGGTAAAGAGATGAACGCTTCTACTTACTCCTGGTTTTATCTTATGAACATCCATAGTTGTTCCACCAACGGAGCGCTGGGACCACGGGAAAAAATAATTATCCCGTAATGCGCCGGCATTTTGGTCAGATTAAAGGCAGGACAATGGGCACGTATTCCGAAGGTATACCGCTAATCACAACGTAGAACCCGGGGATAAAAGATAAACGAGCTGGAATACAAATTTTTTCACGGGGCCTGCAGGCAATAGATATTGCCCAATGCTCCTTTAAACGCGATAAGCCCATCCCCTTGCGGGGATGGGCTTATCGTTCACCAATTGAAATATAAAAAATAGTTTCTTAGACTTCGGTGACGGTAATGGCGCCCTCGGGGCAAACTTCTACGCAGGTCTCGCAACCCAGACATTCATCGGGCTCTACCGGCTCGGCCTTGCCGTCAACCATTTCATAAACCTGTGCGGGACAGGCATTCACACATTCCTCATCACCGACGCATTTATCCTTATCAACAACAATTTCCCACATGTTCCCATCCTCCAGTCAAATAAATGTAAAAGAAAAAAAGAGACGTTATAACTTTAATCAGCCTTCACGGGAAAAAAAATCGGATTTCAAATTTTCATATTCTTTCCCATAAGGTAAAGTTTCCTCTACCGAAAGCTCGAAATTTTGTCAAGACAAAAGATCAGGATCAAAGAAGTGTCCACCTGTGGCATAACAGGGAATTCCTCTTTTTCAACAAAAAAAGAAAAATTCTATTGACCGTTCGTAGGGGAACCGAATATTCTTTTACGAGTAATCTAATGCATGATTTCACCAAACGACACCCCCCTATTCCGCGAATACCTTTTATTTACAGGAAAAAATAATGACTACCCATAAAAAGCCCGTAGTAAATCGCAATGCCGAAGTCGGTGAGCAGGCAATGATTGAGGCAATACTGGAGGGAAGTCC
>WGCP01000326.1 GCA_015493715.1 Desulfobulbaceae bacterium | reverse complement strand
TGGCGAACATACGTGCAGGAACCATTGGAAACAAACGATGAATGGGCTGAAGCTTATCGGGAAGGTTCAGCTATTTCAGAGTGCCCAATTCCTGTGATGTGATAAAAAATGACGGTCTAAAATGTGAAGTTATTTTTGAACGGACCCTAAGTAAAAACACAGATATACAGGTACGCGAAGACTCCGAGGAGTAATGTTCCGGGGCGGGTCTCAACTATACAGGTAGTATGTTGTGAATCGCCCCGGGACACACGACGCAGTAGATCGAAGTTTTTACGACGCCATCAGGAAAAATCAAAATCAGGTTCCCAGACAAGGGTAATCCCGACCTCAAATATATCTGCTCTCCGGGGCGTGAGGGCAAAGGTTTCCACAGGATAGCAAGCAGGATCAAAATGTTCACTAATCTTTGCGAGCGCATCCTGAAGATCGACCGCAAGCGACTGCAGGTCCTGCTCTATTCGATCGATTTCCTGCTCCACCCGCTGCACGTCCCCTTTTTCCTTAATCAACCTGCCGGCACTGCGCACACCGCGTGCGGAACGGGAGGCATTGGTGACGGACAGCCCTTTACGGCCAAAGAAGGCGCCGAAAATCGCCACCCCAAAGGAAAGAACGGTATCGACACTTTTGGCCTTGACGTCACCTTTTTCCTTTTGCAATCGGGCCATGGCCCTTTCCAGGCGGACCTGTAACTGCTGCTGTTTGCGGCCGAAACGCTCTTCAATCTTTGCCGCCTGCTCCTCTTTTTTCCCCCGCAACAGGGCGGCCAGCCGCTGATGAAATTGTTCTTCACTCTCCCCGGGCCGTGATTCCAGTTTCAGGGTGCGTACCCGCAGCAGTTCAAGTTTCTTTTCATGATAGAGATAATCACCAAACTGCTTTTTAAGTGCTGTTACTGCTTTCCGATCAAAGAATTCCGCTGATACGGGGAAAAAACTCGAACCTCGCTGGGGATTTGCTTGACAATCCTCCAGGAGCACCGGACTCTCCGTCGATTCATCCCAGGAAAAAACCGTTGTTTTTTCTGTAGCAGGCAGACGCAGGCAAACTTTTCCTTCCTGGTCAATATCTCGTTTCTGGTTAAAGAACCGGACCCTGGCTGAGCCTGTCAACCAGGGCCGATACCGTACGGTCTCCATGGGAACCGGTGTCGGCACAAAGAGCTGTTGCAGTGTTGCCGGTAAAAGCGGCGCATTTTCGGTGACATGTCCATTGTCCACTGCCAGCGTGGTGGCAGGGGAAGGCTTCTCCGGCACCGTAGGAGTTGAGACCAGCTTTCCTATATCCTGTAGGGAAACCGGTCCCTTTAAATAGGACAGTACCCACCGGGTTTCAAACAGAACCGGCTCCGGCCTATGGGTTGAGGAGAGGAGAAAGGTACGGCCGCGCATCCCGGTCATCATTTCCCGAAACTGCGCCTTGTCCAGATTACCGGCCCCACCGGAAATCCCGGCAAGCACCCTGTCCTGATCCTGCCGGGTCTGCAGGCGGCCGATAAACCAGGTACCGATATTGGACAGTCCCTTATAATCCAGATCAACCGGATTCTGCGTTGAGAGAACAATGCCCAGACCAAAGGCCCGCGCCTGTTTCAGGAGAAGCATCATCGCCTTTTTAGCGGGTGGATTGGCACTGGGGGGGAAATACCCGAATATCTCATCCATGTACAGCAGACAGCGCAGGCTGGAGCTTCCAGGCTGCCGACGCATCCAACCTAACAGACGGCCAAGAAGCAGAGTGACGAAAAACATCCGCTCTTCATCACCGAGATGGGCAATGGAAAAAATACAATGGCGCGGTTTCCCCCCTTTGGTGTAGAGGAACGAATCAATATCCAGAGGCACCCCCTTGCGCCAGGCCGCAAACGAAGGGCTGGCAAGGATATTGTTGAGGAGCATGGCCAGCTCCATCCGATCGGTCTGCGGATAAAAACTCTCCAGAGGAAAGACGCCGACACGATCAAAAGGAGGCTTCACCACCGAACCGATAAGGGTTTCCAGGTCAAGGTCCTCTCCTTTGCGCCAGTGGGCAAGCAGAATGGAGGAGAGAAGGATATGCTGCCTGCTCTTGAGCGGGTCGGCCTTGATGCCCACCAGCACCAGGAGGGAAGAGACCGCAGAGTTGACCATCTCTGCCAGGACCTCATCATCAATGATCACTTCATCACCAGGTGCCTGCAGGCTGTCCAAAACGGAAACTGGCTGACCTGTGCCGGATCCGGGAGTGTAGACCGAAAACTCGGTATGCTCCCGCATGCGCCGAATCCGCTCCCCGCTCTGTCCCCAGGCCGCCAGACCTTTTTTCCAGGTCTCGGCGGTTTCGGTCGCAAGTTCATCAGGAGTCATTTCCTGTCGCTTTGCTCTGTCCATGTCGATCCAGGGCGCAAAATCAGCAGGCGCAAGATCGGGAAAGCTTAGCACCAGGTCCGCCATATCTCCTTTTGGATCAATAATAATCGCCGGTATCTTATCAAGAGCCGCCTCTTCCAGCAGGGCGATACCTAACCCGGTTTTGCCGCTTCCGGTCATGCCCAGAATGACGCCATGGGTGGTCAGGTTTTTACTCTTATACAAAAGCGGCAGCCGACTGGACTCAAGAGTCGACGGATCACATTCACGACCGAGATAAAAGAGGTCCATTTTCTCAAAATCCGGCAATTTCTGCATATTCTTTTTCCTCTAACGCCTGTAATGGATAAACCAGCCTGGCTGGACCAGATTGGCTGGCCACAGTCACAACAGATAAGCATAGACTTCGAACAATGGAAACAGCTTCGATCGGCATAACCGTGAAGGCAATTTTCAGATAAAATTATCTTACGATCCCTATTTTATTGAATCCGCATCCTGTTTCTGATTCAATACACTAAAGCCTGTACCACAATCAATTCCCCGGGAACCATAGATGACCGATACAATAACCAGATTCTACCAGGAACAGTTACCAGATGGCCGGTTGCAACATAACATTCTTACGACCTCCTGCCCCTTTTGCAAGGAAAAACAGACAAAAGATACAGGCAGCCTGATTGTTTTCCTTAATCGGGCCAGTTATTTCCACGGCTATTTTCGCTGCAACAAACGCTGCGTACCGGGTGGTTTCCCTCTTCATTTCGGTCGCCTGAAAAAATTGGTACTCAACCAGGTGCCCGGCTATGATCCCGACCGTGATTATGGAATGCACCAGGTTGAATATCCGGCAAAAAACATCAACAGCGACATCCTGGGTTTTATGGAAAAAATGACCGACCGGCTGGTCGATCGTTTTTCGGTCATAGGCGTCGGTCGGGATGTATTGAAGGAGATGAAAGTCGGCTTTAACGGCCGTTACCTCGTCTACCCGTATATACAAAACGACGGCAACTGCTATTCCGCCCGCTGCGTTCATCCCGATAAGCCGGAAGATACCTTCTGGTATGGCAACGAGGACTTTTGCCGGCCGCCCGATACTCTCTGGAACAGCAGTGACATCGAATGCTGTGAAAACGGTTCTCTCGCCATTACCGAAGGTGAAGAAAATCTTCTGATCCTTAAACAGTTAGGACTACCCTGTATTTCCATGCCGGTTATCGGGGAACTTGAGATGCTCGATCCTGAGCGAATGCAGTGGCTGTCCACCCTGTTTCTCTTTGTCAACCACAATCCCGAATCAGAGACGACCGCCCGTCTTTTTGCCGAACGGGTGGGATACAAGATCAGAATTGTTCACTGGCCGGAAGAGTCTCCAAACAAATACGCCATTACCGACCTGGCCAGGGACAAGGGGGATGCATTCGGCGCCACCGCCTTTGCGATGATCAAATCGGCGCGTTCATTTTCACCCTTTGGCTCGCCCGAGCATGAACACCTCCGTTTTATCGAACAGCTCCAGCTTGAGTCCGCCGACAATTTTGCCTCCATGCAGTCAAATTTCCCGGATCTGAACCGGGCCCTGGACGGCATTCACGGCATCAACATCATGGGCGGCATCCCAAAAGCGGGCAAATCAAATTTTTTCATCCAAATTGCCTCGGACATGGCCGCAAAGGAAATCCCGGTTATCTACTATGATTTTGAAAACGGCCGCCAGAAACTCTATATGCGCACCCTCAGCCGATTGAGCCGTTTAACGACGGAGCGGATAAAAACAGGCGATTTAAAAGATAAAGAACAACAACGACTGCAACAGGCCCAACAAAAACTGAAAAACATGCTGCCCTGGTTTCGGGTTGTCAATGAACGCAGGCTCAACCCGGGACTAATGCGCAGGCACATTGATTTCCTTCGTCATGAAACTCGTTCCGAGTATACCCTGGTTGTCATTGACAGCCTGCACAAGCTGCCCTTTAAGGACCTCTCCAAACGAAGAACCGGAATCAATGCCTGGCTCAGACAACTTGAAGCAATCCGTGACGAACTCGGCGTTTCCTTTCTGGTGATCTCAGAACTTTCACGGGCGACGGATGGACAATATGACAAACAACCGCACATGGGATCCTTCAAGGGGTCCGGCGACATCGAATATTCTGCTGATAATGCCATGATCCTTTTACCCCGATGGGATCCCTTTGATACAACCCCGCCGGAGAAACGATTCAATGATCTCTGGCTGGTTGCCAGCCGGGAACAAAGTCCCGGCCTGATCGCCTCCTATCGACTCAATTTTCCTTACTGGGGTTTTGTTGAAGAAAAGGATAGCGTTGAGCGCAAAGAATAACACTGTTTTTCCCTTGACCACCTTTTTTGTAATTCATTTGCGAAACCGTACCTGCCGATTTCTTACAGCCG
>WGCP01000325.1 GCA_015493715.1 Desulfobulbaceae bacterium | reverse complement strand
TGGATGGCACGCAATGTTATCGGCAACGAACCCTTTCTTGTTCTGCTTGGCGATGATCTGGTGCGTAGTCCGGTACCCTGCTGCAAACAGATGATTGATCTCTACGACAAGGTCGGCGAATCCATTGTCGCCATCCAGCGTGTCCCGCTTGATCAGACCTATCAGTACGGTATTGTCGAGGGTGAGGAAACCGGGCATGAACGAACATTTAAGGTTAAGCGGATGGTGGAAAAACCGGCTCCCGGCACATCCGACTCCGATATGGCCATTATCGGCCGTTATCTTCTTATGCCGGAAATATTTGATCTGCTGGCAAAAACCACCCCAGGCCATGGAGGAGAAATTCAGCTCACCGACGCCCTGCAGGCCCTGTCCAATCGCAGTGGCATGTATGCCTACGAGTTTGTCGGCAGACGCTATGATGCCGGAGACAAGCTCGGCTACCTGAAGGCCATTGTTGATTTTGCCCTCGAGCATCCCACCCTTGGTAAGGCCTTTTGCGAGCACCTGCACAAAAAACTCAATGGGGATGTCTGATTCGCCGGCATGCTTGACGCTTGCCTGACGATGAAACGGTTGTAGAACAGATGTTCGCTGTCAAAAAAACGATCTCCAATTTGACACCCAAAGAATTATAGTTTATACTCTGAAATATAAACTTAAAGTCGGAGGGCTCATAATGAAAGCAACAGCCAAAGATTTAAGATTTCACTCCAGAGAATTGATTGAGACTGTGAACAGGGGGGAGGAGGTCGTAATTACCTATCGAGGGAAACCCTGTGCTAAATTGGTCCCCTTTGAGGACAAGAAAAGAAAAATTTCACAGCATAATTTGTTTGGAATGTGGAAAAACCATGATCAATCCCAAAATGTAGATGAATATGTCAGAAATTTGCGAAAAGGACGATTCTAATGCTTGTAATCGATACCGACGTAATCATCTGGTATTTGCGTGGCAATGAAAAAGCATTTAAAACCATAGAGAATTTTGAGAGCTTTAATATTTCTGTCGTCACATACATGGAATTGGTACAGGGAATGAGAAACAAAAAAGAATTAAACAGTCTTCGCCAGGCTATTCATGCCTGGAATTCAAAAATTCTGTATATAACAGAAGAAATATCCGCCAAAGCAATGTTTGCAGTTGAGCAGCATTTCCTGAGTCACTCAATGCAACTCGCTGATGCTTTAATTGGTTCGACTGCCGTTGTTCATGGTCTTCCTTTGCTCACTGGAAACAATAAACACTACAAAATAATGAAGGGAGTTCAGATCAAGAGGTTCCGACCGTAATCTGTTGAAATGAAATAGAAAAAACAGCGAACAATCGTATGCGCCTGACCCCAAGCACGTCCGGCTTTTGCCAAAGTAATCAAATATGCAAACTTCATCGCCTTATCCGGACTTCCAGGTAGATTCGCCTGGGTCAGGTGATTGGGGGCAATATATGCACTGTTATGAAGTTGCCGTTGTCGCCCCCTTGCCAACTCCTTTAACCTACGGCCCTCCGGTTGAAGATGGCCCGGTCCCGACAGTCGGCCTGCGGGTATTGGTTCCCCTCGGCGGTCGCCTGGTTACCGGCTATGTCCTCGATATCGTTGATTATCCTGACAAGCAGTCCGACAAGCATTCGATTACCATCAAGCCCATTGTTGATTGTCTCGACCGGGAGCCCCTCTTTCCCCCCGGCCTGGTCCCTCTGTATCGCTGGATAGCCGACTATTATCACTATCCAATCGGTGAGGTCATCCGCACCGCTCTGCCTGGTGGCATCACCGCCACCAGCGGTCATATCCTCCGGTTGACCCGGCAGGGGAAAAAGGACAAATCGCTGCTTGCCGGTGATGATCGCTATGGCGAAACCGGGTGGATGCAGGAACTGCTGGCCACCGGCAAGCTGACTTCGGCAAAGACGGCCCGGCTTTGGCGAAAGCAGGCCCTGCGACGACGGCTGAAAACCTGGGAAGCCCAAGGCCTGGTGGTCATTGAAGATGTGCTGATCAAAGAAAAGAATCGTCGCAAATTGGAAAAAGTCATTGTGGTGACCCCGGAGGTTGATGCCGTTTTCAAGACCTGTGACGGCCGGACCGCCGAAGGAATGTATGCGCACCTGGTTGAGTATCTGGATTTGTCGCCCGGTAAGGCGGAACAGACACTGCTGACCCGTTTTCTGAAAATATATCTTGCCGGCGGCGGCCGTCCCGTGAGCAAACGGGATCTGAACCGCGTCTATGCCAATGCAGGCAAAATTCTGAAACGACCGCTGTTTACAGGGATCTTGACCCAAGAGGAGCGCCGTCTCTATCGTGATCCTTTTGGCGAGCAGCCCCAACCAATGCAGGCACCCTCTGCCCTGACAGGAGAACAGGAAGAGGTGTTGTCGCAGATTGTGCCCGCCGTTGAAGCGGGAACCTTTGCCCGTTTTCTCCTCTTTGGCGTGACCGGTTGCGGCAAGACCGAAGTCTATCTGCAGGCAGCCCAAAAGGCCCTGGCTTTGCATAAATCGGTTCTTGTCCTGGTGCCGGAAATTGCTCTCTCCTCACAGCTTGAGGCCCATTTTTATTCCCGTTTCGGCGATACTCTGGCCGTGCTGCACAGCGGTCTGAGTTCAGGGCAGCGACTTGATGAATGGCAGCGCATCCTCTCCGGCCGGGCGCAGGTGGTTATTGGTGCCCGATCAGCCGTCTTTGCGCCCCTGTCCGATATCGGCCTGATAATTGTTGATGAGGAACATGAATCATCCTATAAACAGGACAGTGGACTCTGTTACAATGGTCGTGACCTGGCCGTGCTGCGGGCAAAATTTTCCCGCTGTCCGGTTGTGCTCGGATCGGCCACCCCTTCACTGACCAGTTTTTATCATGCTGATACCGGCAGATATACCCTGCTGACCATGAAAAAGAGGGTGGCGGATCAACGGATGCCTGATGTTGAGATCGTGAATCTGGCCGTCGTCAAAAAATCAAGGCAGGATCTTTTCTTCTCCGATCAATTGATCCATGCTCTGGAGGACAATCTTGCCCAGGGGTGCCAAAGTCTGCTCTTTGTCAACCGGCGCGGTTATGCCGCCTTCATGTTGTGCCGTGACTGCGGTCATGTGATAAGGTGTCGTCACTGCCGGGTCTCCATGACTCTGCACCGTGGAGCTGGACAACTGGTTTGTCATTATTGCGGCTATACACTGCCGACAAATATTCTCTGTCCCGGCTGCAGAACAGGAAAAATAGTTCCGCTGGGTCTTGGCTCCGAACGCGTTGAAAATGAGGTTGCCCAGATTTTGCCCCAGGCCAGAATCGCCAGGCTGGACAGCGACACCGCCGGTAGTAGAAAAGAATATCTTGCCCTGCTGGGCAGAGTTCGCAGCCGGGATATTGATATCTTGATAGGTACCCAGATGATTGCCAAGGGGCTGCATTTCCCCCATGTGACCCTGGTCGGCGTGGTGTGGGCGGACAGCGGCCTGAATATGCCTGATTACAAGGCAACGGAGCGTACCTTTTCCCTGCTCTCCCAGGTAACCGGACGGGCAGGGCGCGGGGAGCAGAGCGGCCGGGTCATTATCCAGACTCACCAGCCCGGACATTGTGCCGTTTCCTTTGCCCGAGAGCATGATTATACCGGTTTTTATAAGCAGGAAATCGCAGTCCGCCGTGATCTTGGCTACCCGCCGTTTTCCCGTCTGTTCAATTTGCGATTTTCCGGTACGGTGGAGGCTCAAGTCCTGGAGGCGGCCAACCGGATCGCCGGTTTCTGCAAGACCCATCTCCCGGCAAAGGAGGGAGAAATACTTGGTCCGGCCCCGGCCCCGCTTGCCCTGTTGCGAGACCGATATCGCTATCAGATTCTGATCAAGGGGCTTGCTCCCACATCGGTTCATCGGCTCTGTAATCTGGTGCTTGCTGAGAGATCCTCTCTCGTTTCCCGACAGGTTCGTCTGACAATAGATGTGGACCCGGAAAATATGATGTAGGAATTTCAGGTCACAACGACAACGATGACCCCACTACGTTGGTATATTTGAAGGGGGCGAAAGTTTTAGTCTCTGCTTCCCTTTCTCATGAGGGGTCACGGAGATTGGGCTTGCTTTCAAGTGTGGAACGTGGCTAATTGAACAAAATCTTTTTTTGTGCAAGCGTTTTGTCTCCTGCAACCCGATACAACCAATGAAATGGCTGGCCCGCCCTAAGTTTATTTACGTTTCCCCCTGGCTTCTTGCTGCCGCAACCGGACTGCTGGTGCTGATTGTCGTCACTTTTGCCGTCAGCAATATCAGCAGGGAAAAACGGCTGATGATCAATGCCATGCTGCAAAAGGCGGCAACTCTGAACCGATTTATTCGTTCCGGGGCCAAGGCATCGTATCTGTTGGACCTGCAACGTGGTATCTGGAGACCGGATCCCTGGCAGAACCATGTACAACGGATCATCAACCATCTCACCGATGATCCCGATCTCGTTTTCATCGCCGTCATCAATTCCAGGGGAAAGATCCTTGCTCACAGCAATCCCGTGATGTGCGGGAAAAAATTTCCCCTGCATCTGCCTGCGGATCTCATGGAAAGAACCCGGCAGGGGCATTATATGTACACGGTGATTCCGCAAAAGGAGAAGGGCCGTTTTTTAGAGGTGATCCGCTCGTACATCCCCTTTCAGCCGGTCCTTCCCGGCATTCCGTTATCCATGCAGGAACTGCATAAACGTTTCAGCGTGCCTTTTGCCTTTGGTGGTCTGCTTGGCGGTATCAACGGCGCGGATGAATATTATATGATTATCGCCCTGGATATGAAGAGTTATAATCGGGCCCTGGGCAGGATGCGTTTTCAGGTGCTGATGCTCTCCCTGGCCATGTTGCTGGTCGGGATCGGTGGCTGGCTCTCTCTTGCCGCTGTTCAGGGGTATCGGGTGTCGAGAAAGGCGCTTCATGAAATCAAGGCATTTACCGGTCTCTTGATTTCCAAGCTGCCGGTGGGAATTATCGCCACCAACACCCGGGGCAGGATTACAACCTGGAACAATGCCATTGCCCAGCTCCTTGACCGCCCAGCCGACCAGGTGATCGGCAAGAAGCCTGAAGTGATCCTGCCTGCTGAACTGGCAAAATTTTTCACTCCTGCCGCCCGGCATCATCGGTGTGAGAAGAAAGACAAAGAACTGGGGGGCTGCGAGGTCCGGCTTGCGCCGGCAGGTGAAGAAATAGTCCTGAGTTGCCATCACTTGACCATTGCCGACCGGCAAGAGGAACCCGAGGGTGAGGTCCTGTTGATCTCCAATATGACTACCCTGAAAAATCTTGAAAAGGAGATGCGGGAGACCGAACGACTTGCCGCCGTCGGCAGAATGGCGGCAGGCGTGGCCCATGAAGTGCGTAATCCTCTCAGTTCCGTCAAGGGGCTTGCCCTGCTGTTGCAAAGAAAGTTCTCGCCGACGAGCAATGAACATGAAACGGCAACTCTGTTGATCCAGGAGGTGGAACGGATCAATAGAACGATTTCAGAGCTGCTCAGTTTTGCCAGGCCGGCGCCGCTTGAGCTTGCCGGGATTGATGTGCGCAGGCTTCTTGAGAGGCAAATTCGCCTGTTAGCTGCCGATAAGGACAGTGATGGTATCAGCTTTACCCTTGAAGCAGATGATGGCCTGCTTCCCATTGCTGCTGATCAGGATCGGCTCAACCAGGTTTTTGTCAATATTCTCTTAAACGGCGTTCAGGCAATGGGTGACGGTGGAGAATTGGTCGTGCGGGCATGGAACAACTGCGGAGAAAACAGTGTCGTCGTCTCGGTGACGGACACCGGTCCAGGCATGGAAAATGAGATTCTCGGTCAGGTGTTTTTTCCCTATTTTACGACCAAGAAAGGAGGGACCGGCATTGGTCTTGCCCTGTCCCAAAAGGTGGTCAATGAACATGGCGGCACCATCAAAATTCACAGTGTTCCCGGCCAGGGTACGGAAGTTATTGTCACCCTTCCAGTGTGGCGGGAAAAACGTAATTGATCCGGGGCACCGCACGGAGTCTCGTTGCACTCGTTTACCTCTTCGCAGGGTCGCGGCTGTACGCATCATGGGCTACCGGAGTCTGCACTTACTTGCACGAATCTGTAGCATCCCTGACTAGTATTTCGATTCATTAAAATATATACAAATCAAGCAATGTTAAGGTCGAAATTTTTCCAGCGGTACACGACGGGAGACGCGTTAATCTCGGCGATGCCCTTCAAAATGCGCTCCTTGAGTTCCTCTTTGCTGGATACACGTATATGCCGCAGGAAGGTGCGAGCCATTTTTGAAAATGCTGTTTCGATTAAATTCAACCATGAGCCATGCTTGGGGGTATGAACATAAACAAAACGTCCTGGCCGAGATTTTAAAAATTTCATCGTTTCCTTGGAAACATGTGCGGAGTGGTTATCCAGCACGA
>WGCP01000324.1 GCA_015493715.1 Desulfobulbaceae bacterium | reverse complement strand
GAGCGATCATTTCCGGGGAAATCTTTTGCCCGTGAACCGTTGTCCCGGCCGGGGCGGAATATGATCCGGCGGGGACAGACAAGAGGACGACAATAAGTGCCGCTACAGCAGGGAAAAAGAAAAAAAACCGATTGCTTTGTGTCCTGTTTGGGAAAAAAGTATACCTGTTGATGGCTGTGTCCCCTGTCGTGGGATCAACCCGGGGGCCAGTTCATATCGCGGCCGCCGAGAATGTGCATGTGGATATGAAAAACGGTCTGTCCGGCCTGTTCGCCATTATTAAAGACAACCCGATAGTGGTCGATGCCCTCTTTTTGCGCAATCTCGGAGCCTTTGCGCATGATCTTACCGATGAGCTGCTCATCTTCCGGCGTAAGGCTTGCCGGCCCGCTGATATGCTTTTTGGGAATGACGAGAAAGTGGACCGGCGCCTGGGGCGCAATATCCCGGAAGGCTAGAATGTCATCGTCTTCGTATATGATATCGGCCGGGATGTCTCCACGGGCGATTTTGCAGAACAGGCAGTTGTCGGACATAATAGTCTCCTTGGTTGATGGCGTCGTAAAAACTTCGATCTACTGCGTCGTGTGTCCCAGGGCGACTCACAACATACTACCTGTATAGTTGAGACCCGCCCCGGAACACCACTCTTTGTATATCTGTGTTTTTACTTAGCCATCTTTGAATACATTTTGACTTTTTATGAGTTCATCTTGGTTGAAATACTCATAAAAGAACCGGGAAAAATATTAAACACCTAATGATAGCAGGGCCGGTGCCTGCAATCAACGGGATTTCTTCTTTTCCGGTTTGAGTCCCAGGACAAGTTGATTATTTCTGGTCGTTACCTGCACGGGTTGAAAACGAATATTCAGCTGTTTTTTGCCGATTGTCGGGGAAAGTGATTGCAGGCGACTGAGATCAACCGGATATTCTCGTCCGCCCAGGGCACCAAGAAGCGGCAGGAGAACGTTACCAGTATTTTTGGAGTTATTTTTTGACCCCGTAAATTGGGGGGTGAAAAATAACTGATGTTTTTTGTCGTCAAAGCGCAGGTGCAGGTCGCAGGCAAGGGGCAGAGTAACCTGGCCGAGTTTGAGTTTGATGCTCCGGCCGGCAACCTGGGTATGCATGGAGAGGTTCTTGCCGGAAACGATACCGTGGATTGAGATTATATTGTTATGAATACGCAAAGTATCTATGGAGTCGAGAATAAGTCTACCTGAAAAAGTTGAGCCTCTTTGCTCAAGAGGCAGGGGCAGGATTGCCTGCAGGGATTGCCTGAGGGCCGGGGCGGGGAGAATAAAGGTAAAGATATCCTGCCGAAGGTTTGTGGCTGCACTCGCTGGAAGAGCGAGGATAAGCAGCAGAAACGGGAGGAAATATTTTATAATGGTTCGCATGGGTAGACTCCAGTGACGTTTGCAACAAAATATATGTTATGATGGCGTCGTAAAAACTTCGATTTACTGCGTCCTTTCCCGTGGCGATTTGTGGGCATACGACATATCTAGTCGAGCCCCCCACGGAACACTACTCCTCGGAGTCTACGCTTACCTGTATGTCTTTGTTTTTACTTAGCCATCTTTAACTGCTATCCAGACTTTTTACGAGTTCATAATGTTATGTACTTAGCAGAATTTTTTATTGTACACCGTTTTTTATGCCTCTGCAAAGAAGAGATGTACACAGGCTTTTCTTGAATTTTTTCCTTTTACCCGGTACCCCTTACCTGTATGAACAAGGAAAATCAAATATTTCCGTCTTCCAGTCGGGGGGGGATTCGGTTGCTTGTGGATAAGGAATGCACCTTGGCCGGCGCGCCGCCTGCTCTGGCCGCAGTTATTCGCAAACGCCTGACGGTGAAAAATCCTAAATATGATGCTGCCGTGCGCTATGGCCGCTGGGTTGGCAAACAGCTTAAACCCAAGTTGTATTTTTACCGGGAGAAAGATGGCCGGTTATTTTTTCCACGTGGATTTGCCAACCAGGCGGTTCTCCTCAGCCGGAACCATGCCGGACAATCACCGCAGATTATAGATAATCGTCGTCTGCTTGATCCGGTTGCCATTACGTTTTCCGGTACCTTGCGTCCCTATCAGCAGGAGGCTGTCTCTGCGGTGCTCAACCATTCATTTGGTGTCCTGGAAGCGGGTACGGGTTCCGGCAAGACGGTGATGGCGCTCAAAATACTTGCCGAACGCGGTCAGCCGACCATGATCATCGTTCATTCCCGGGAGCTGCTGCATCAGTGGCGGTTGAGAATAGAAGATTTTTTAGGCATCAGGGCGGGGCAAGCGGGCGGCGGCAAGGTGGACATTCAGCCGGTTACCGTTGGTATCGTCAATACCGTGCGAAACAAGCTCACTGAACTTGCGCCCCGGTTTGGCCATCTGATCGTCGATGAATGTCACCGGGTGCCGGCCGGCCTTTTTACCGATGTAGTGTCGGGATTTGACGCCTGGTACATGCTCGGTCTTTCAGCCACCGCATTTCGTCGGGAAGACGGCATGACCAGAGTGATCTATACCTACATGGGTGACCGGACGCATGTCGTGGATGCAGAAAAACTTGTGGAAAGCGGCGCCGTCGTCCGACCTATGTTTATCCAGAAGGAAACTGATTTTACCTATGGATATCGTGGCGAGTATCCAAAGCTGATCAAGGCACTTGCAAAAAATGATAAACGTAATGATCAGATTGTTTCCGACATCGTCTCTCTGCTGGATAATGACCATAGCGGTACTCTTTTGGTCGTTTCAGATCGGATTGCCCATTGTCGTGTTTTACAAGAAAAATTGGCGCTTCTTGGGTATGATGCCTCCCTGTTGACCGGTCGGATTCATCCCGAAGAACGGGAGCGGATCGTCGCCGGTGTTCAGGCCGGCAATGTTCGGGTGTTGATTTCCACGTTGCAGCTGATCGGTGAGGGATTTGATTGTCCCGGTCTGACAACTATTGTTCTGTCGACACCGATAAAATTTGAAGGCCGCCTGCTTCAGGTGGTCGGCAGGGTAATGCGGCCCCTGCAGGGAAAAACCGCCATGGTCATTGATTACGCCGATAGCAGGGTTCCTGTTTTGCGGCGTTCGGCTGAAAATCGTAGAGTTTTGTTCGATAAATGGGGAACGGATTGATGTTACTTGTTATTTCTCCTTCTAAAACGCAGGAGTTGAATGGTAAAACCATTGGAACGTGGACCGTGCCCGTCTTTATGCACCAGGCGGAAGAACTCTCGGGTATACTGGCAAAACGTAGTGCGGAGGAACTGGCAGCACTGATGAATATCAGCCCACGCCTGGCCGAGTTGACTTTTCAGCGGTACAAGACGATGCATTTTTCCTTTACACCGGAAAATTCCCGACAGGCTTTGCTGGTATTTCAGGGCGCTCAGTTCAGTCCGATTCCGGTTGTAAGGTATACTGAAGAAGATTTTCGTTTCGCTCAGAATCATTTGTGTATTTTTTCAGGGCTATATGGGCTGCTGCGTCCCCTTGATCTCATGCAGCCGTATCGACTGGAAATGGCAACCAGGCTTGCGACGGACCGTGGTCAAACTTTATACACATATTGGCGGGAGAGGATTACCGAGCATCTTCACGCCCTGTTAGGGGGAGACGGAAATTCCATCCTCATTAACCTGGCCTCGGATGAGTATTTTAAGGTTGTGTGTCCCGCGGATCTCGGTTGCTCCATCCTGAAAATTTCCTTTAAAGAAATAAAAAATGGAAAAGCCCGGATTATTGCCGTGTATACCAAGCGGGCCAGGGGCATGATGGTAGATTATGTTATAGGTAACCGGATAAGCAATCCGGAATTACTCAAGAAGTTTAACCGGGCGGGATATCGTTACAGCAAAGAGCTATCCGGCGAGAGGGAGTGGGTCTTTACCCGTAAGGCACAATAAAACCGTGAGCCTACAAATCTCCTTGTCTTTTTGTTCTTTTCTCAGTACAGTCTGCCATTTTTTACCTGTGATGGCGTCTAAAACCTTCGATCTGCAGCGTCGTGTGTCCCGGGGCGATTCACCACATACAGTCTGTATAGTTGAGACCCGACCCGGAACACTACTCCTCGAAGTCTTCGTTCAGCTCCGCTTACCCGGTATCTCGCAGATAAGCGAAACGTAATGAAGACTTCGGGCTCGCTTACCTGTATATCTATGTTTTTTACTTAGCCATCTTGGAAAATTTCAGATTTTTTCCGAGACCCACAGGAAAGTTATTTTTTTAATTTTTTTATTTTCCCCGTTATGCGGGACAGGAAGGATATGAAGCAGGAAAATATACGTAATGTAGCCATTATCGCCCATGTCGATCATGGGAAGACAACGCTTGTTGATCAGTTGTTTCGCCAGAGCGGTATGTTTCGTGATAACCAGCAGGTAGCCGAGCGGTTGATGGATTCCATGGACCTTGAACGGGAACGCGGCATCACCATTTCCTCAAAAAACGGCTCCTATCAGTATAAGGATTATCGGATAAATATTATTGATACCCCTGGGCATGCCGATTTCGGCGGCCAAGTCGAGCGGGTTCTGCGTATGGCCGATGGCGCGGTTCTGCTGGTTGATGCCCAGGAAGGGCCGATGCCGCAGACCTTTTTCGTGGTCAAAAAGGCGTTGGCAGCAGGGTTGCCGATTCTCGTGGTGGTCAATAAAATTGATAAACCGGCGGCCCGTTGTGACTGGGCGGTGGATCAGATATTCGACCTTTTAGGTCGTTTGGATGCGCCGGATGAATCGCTGGATTTTCCAGTGGTCTATGGCTCGGCTAAAGAGGGATATATGATTGCGGACCATAGTGAGACTCCTGTCCCGGGTGAGGGAATGGATCTTATCTCCGAAATGATTATCAACCATGTGCCGCCGCCGGCCGGCGATATCAACGCACCCCTGCAGCTGCAGATCAACACCATTGATTATTCACCGTATCTTGGTCGGCTCGGTATCGGTAAACTGGTCAATGGGAGCTTAAGTTTAAACGATAACGTGGTTGTCGCTCGCCGGGACGGATCCATTAAACCGGTGCGGATCAATAAGATTTTCGTCTTTGAAGCTGATCGGCAGGTTCCGGTTGAGAGTGCCTCCACCGGTGATATTGTCGCTGTTGCCGGCATGGATGATGTCACGGTCGGCGTTACCTTTACCGATCTTGATGATCCCAGGCCTCTACCGTTGGTTGAGATTGATCCGCCGACCATTTCCATGCGTTTTATCCCCAATGATTCACCTTTCGCCGGTCAGGATGGAAAGTTTGTTACCTCCAGGCACCTGGAAGAACGTCTGCGCCGGGAGACTCTGGCTGATGTGGCGTTGCGGGTTGAACCGCTGACCGATGCCGTCGGTTTTCTGGTTGCCGGACGTGGTGAGCTGCATCTTTCTATTCTGATTGAAAAAATGCGGCGTGAGGGCTATGAATTCCAAGTGACACGGCCCCATGTCATTATGCGGGAGGAGAATGGGAAGACGGTTGAGCCTTATGAAGAGTTGACTGTTGATGTTGATGAACAGTATCAGGGTATTGTGATCGAGCAATTAGGTAAACTCAAAGGCGTGTTAGAGGACATGCAGGTTGAAAATCAGATGACCAGGATGAAGTTCAAGATTCCCACCCGAGGTCTTTTGGGGTATCGTTCCCAGTTTATGACCGATACCCGTGGTATGGGGGTTATGAATTATGTCTTTGCCGAATGGGGACCCTATGCCGGTGAAATCGTTAACCGCACCAATGGAGTGATGATCGTCAAGGAATCCTGTCCATCTGTTGCCTATGCCCTGTTTAACTTGCAGGATCGGGGCCGACTTTTCATCGGCCCGGGTGTGGATTTGTATAAAGGACAGATTATCGGCGAAAATTGCCGATCAGCAGATTTGGTGGTCAACCCTGCCAAGGGGAAGAAATTAACCAATATGCGGGCCTCGGGCTCGGATGAAGCTGTTATTCTTACCCCGCCTGTTGACATGAGCCTTGAGGAATGCATATCATATATCAATGATGATGAACTGGTTGAGATTACTCCCAAGGCCATCCGTTTACGCAAGAAAACCGGAGCGAAATATCGGGGATAATCTTTTTCTTTAGATTTTATGGGGTAACTATCTTACTCTGATGAAGGAATTTATAATTGTCGGTCTGGCCCTGTTTGCCGGGATGGGAGCTTTTGCCGTTATTTTTCGAAAATACGGCAGTGACTGCATCCCCTGACTGCTTATGTATAGCTCCATAGGTGTGGGGCTGGTTGTTTACACGATTTTAAAATCGTTGTTTTAGGGGAGCTGTTTTATGGCCAATTCTCCGGATTCTTCCACGACGTTGGCATCCGCTGAACTCGTGCAGGCAAGAATGAGTGAGAAACGTCTTTTTGAGGCCAGGTTTCTGTTCCATAAATTTTCCTCGACGATTGAGCCCCAGGTAAGCCTCCGGCTGGAGCAATCGCTGGAAGAGAAGATTACACGGGCTGGAAAATATTTCAAGCATGGCCGCCGGATGGAAGAACTGCAGCGGTATGAAGAGGCTGAAAAAGATTATGGCTGCGTCCTCGCTATCGCTGTTGATTATCCATCCATTGACCAGGCCTTGCAGCGGATCGTCGTGCTCCGTAAACTCGGCCCTCTGCAGGCGCCTTCCATTCCGGATGACGGTGGGGAGCCATCGGAACACGCAGTGTCGGTTGAAATGCAGGGCACGGAGGTCTCCGGCAGACCGAACTTGCGTCGCCGTTGGAAAATTCTTGTCCTTTCTCTTTTTTTGGTCTTTGTGGGCTCTGCGGCCCTGCTGTTGACCGGCAGGGGCTTTTTAGGTTCCGGAAGTTCGGAACCGCCATCTAGAAAAAATGTTACCTCCGGGAGTATGCCGGTTGTCCAGCTGGCAACAAACACTTTAGCCGTGATGCCGGTAACTTCACCCGGACACAATGAGCAGGTGGAGAAGATGAAGGGAATTGTCCTGCCCCGTGTCATTTCCCCGCCGATTATCAATGCTGTCACAGCATCACCTGTAAAGGCCGGATCGGTTGTAAAGAACACACAGAATAAAAAACTCCCTGCAGAGCAGCCTGCCGTTGAGGAACAATCGGTTATCAAGGCGGTCATTCCCCTCCAGGGGCCGGTCATCAAAGTGCCGGCTAACAATGATGCGCCATCCTTTGCGGTTGAGGAGAGCTCTAAAATAGCCCAAAAGGCAGCGGCGAAGGAGAAAAAGGAAACCGGAGCAGTAGCGACTGTCAGGGATGACCTCTCGTCTTCTAGTAGCATAAAAGTGCGGATATATATTGTGCAGGCCGGGGACACCCTGGAAGCCATTGCAGGTAAGGTCTATGGAGATCGCTCCCAATGGTCCTCTCTTGCACAGGCGAACCGGGAACAACTGGGTCGCCCACCCTACGTCCTTGCCGTAGGGGAAAAAATTGTCATCCCCCCCAGGGAAGAAGCGGCGAAGATGCACTCCGTTTCTCCGGATGCGATGGATGGGACCTATACCGTTGTTTCCGGTGACTCCTTAGGAGTGATAGCCCGGAAGATATATGGAAGCAGTCGCCGGTGGCAACGGTTATACGAATTGAACCGGGACCGGCTGTCCAGTCCGTCTGCGCTGCGGGTCGGTCAGAAACTGCGGACCAGGAAGGAGATGGATGCATCCGTTGATTCCGATCCCGTGGGTGAGTAGCGCTTTTCATCATCTTTGTCGGGGAATGGGTGCCTGAGAGCGTGCAAGAATTCCAGAATGCACTCGGGCTGAACCTGAAGGGTAAACAGGTACTCTCCCCATTGTTTTTTGCTTTCAATGTACCCTGAAACAGTCTCCTTTACGGTCGTTTGGGCGAGCGGCGTTAACCCGCATTTCACAAGCGATCTGCTGCACGGCCCGAAAACATCATGCCTGCGGACCTTTTACGCTGTTCCTCGATGGTCTCACTTCGCTCGCTATCTGCATTCATGGCATTTTCAGGCCTTTCGCGACGACCTTTGTGAAATATGCAGGTTAAAGGTATACAGTACAATTCTTGGTAAGGGGCACGGAATAATTTTTTTTGTCGAACGCCTCTATCAACCTCAGGACCAATGGTCCCAAATCAGTGATTATTCAGATTATGATACAACATTCCTTACAAAGAACACGTCGATGGCTACAGAGGCGGTTGAGAAATCAACGGCGGTTCAGTCGGTTGTCGACCATACCGGCACCTGCAG
>WGCP01000323.1 GCA_015493715.1 Desulfobulbaceae bacterium | reverse complement strand
GGATCAACCGTTTATTATTTTCCATGGCATGTATGGTTTTCTGCAGGTCGGCATATTGACCGACATCAGCGATATGCTCGGCCATGGTCTGTGTCTTGCCGGTGCTGAAAATCGTCCCGCCCGAGAAAAGCGGCACGGAGAAAACAACCGCTAGCGAGCCGTCCCCTTCAAATTGGTCAAACTCAGTATCGGTTTTACGCTCGTATAGCCCCCGTACCGTCACTCCCGGCCATTCGCTTGCCGTATGCAGCAATGCCTTCTCTTTGGCAAGCTCCTGTTCCAGATTGATCTTTTTACAAAGAACGCTGTGCTTGAGAAACTGGCGCCGCAGGACGGTGTTATCGGCGGCCTGCACGAATTCCTTGATCCTGTCATACGATTGCTCAAGCCCGGCAAGTGAATTGATTGCCCCGGCGGTCGCGATCTCATTGGCGAGCATCTTGTTCAAACGACGGATAATCGCCGCGTTTTGTCGCAGGCCGGTAAAATCCAACAGTTTACGCAACGCCGCCTCCCGGCGCTGTTCATCAAGGTCGCGCCGGGCCTCCAGCTCCTTAAGGTTTGCCTGGGCCCGGAGAAGCTGCAGTTTTGTCTGGTCCCGCAGTTCATACCCTCTATGGATTTTTTCGACATGTTTGCGGGACAACAGGATAGAGTTGCGCAGGTTAAGGAGGCGATAGGTGGCAAGCAGGTATTTGCCCAAAAGCTCCCGAAGCTGAAGATCAAGCTCCTCTGTTTTGATCAGCAGGTCAGTTTCGGCCAGCCGTTCATCCGCCTCGGCAATGTCCACCTTCACCGACACCGGTCGCCGGTAAAGCGGCAGATCAAGGGTGAACTGCCAGTCGTGGTAATCATCACCATCGGTAAAATGATGGGGCTGGTCCGTTTCCGTGGTGGTTGCAGTGTCGGACGTGGTATCCTGGTTGAATTCATGCACCTGCGACAGGCGGGCGTCAACGGCGGGCGCCATCCGTCTGGCCCAGGCGGTATAGCGCTGCGCGCTCTTCTGTTCCTTACGGGCCCGGGCTATTCGAACTTCCGGGGCGGCGTCATATGATTTTTTAAACAGGTCATGAAAAATGTCGAGAATTGCCGGTTCCGTCAACGTTGTGTCGGCCGTAACAAATTTTTCGACGATTGTCTTTGTTTCATTGCCGGACAGGGAATGACCATCCTGTTGACCACAGGCAAACACGGGAAGAAACAGTCCACAAATGGACAGACAAAAAAGAGGGAGCAGAAACAATCTGCCGGGAAAGATGGGCCTTGTATCCTGCATGGAAAGTGTCGGAAAAGTCCTTTTTGTCCTGTTGAAAGCGCCTCTGCCGGGGAGATAGCACTCTTGGGCAAAGCGAATTAAATTTTTCTCCTTAATACATCATGTTATGATATTTTTTTTCGGTTGTCACGGATAATTCCACCTGATAATGGAAGATTTCAGACATACAAGGCCGATGACGCAGCCAATCGCCCCCCTGTTCTCTGCGGAAAAAAGTACCCCTAAACCCTGTAGTTGTTCGTACACCGAGAACGTTGAGACAGCTACAGATACAAGGAGGCACACGAGTTTCGGTACAGGTGTACTGTTAAGTACATCGAGTACGAAACCCGTGAAGCCGACACTGTAAATGTACCTGTATCGACGTTCGAATGCGGGATAACTGCAGGATTTAGGGCAAATTCCCTGGTCGCCCTGCCCGCAAACCATTACCCGGGTTTGGTTCAAGCGGGGATAACCTCATGATGCAGGTGGTCCTCGTCATGATGAATATCTTCCGAAATAACGGCATCATGGTCTCCGATTCCGGCATCGGCGGGTTCGGGTTCGGGAAGCGACTGCTGATCCGGGGTGGCATCAAGGCCGTCCATGGGCGGGACCTCCTCCATGGCAGGACCGGCATCGCTGACGGCAAAGTGATGCAGGTCATCATTTGCACCCGCATCCTCATGGCCAGCGCTCACGGAAAAATGATCAAGTGAACCGTCCGATCCGGGATCGGAGCCGTGACTCACATCAAACTGTTCCAGTTGACCACTTTCATGGCCTCCTTCCATTCCCGCTGTTGTATCGTGCAGTGATGCAAATTCATGGGTCGGACCTGTACCGTTCTCCACCGATGATGAACCATCATGGGCCTCATCGGGAAGAACAACTTCCGGAACATGGCCGACCGATGCCATGTCCGGATCATGGGTCTGCCCGGTGTGTTGATTACCTTCGTCAGCAACGGCTATCGTATCGGAGCCGGAGATGTTATGATCATACCGGCCGTTATCGTGGTGATCGGAGACATTATCATGAGTGCTGCCGGGGGAATCGTCATCGCCTGAAGTAACGTGCAACGGCCCATGCTGTTCATGGACATCCATATCCAGAGGAGAGGTTCCTGTCGAATCGACGGCTTGGTCATGGCTGCTTTGGGCGAAATGGCCGGTATCTGCATCTTGGTCATTATGACCGCCGGAATTTTCTTCTTTTGGTTCGGTTGCCGGGTCACCATCGACCGATGACGGCAACTGGTCCACCGGTAGATCGCCAATGGAAAACATACTGTGATCATCGACGCTCAACTGCTCCTGCGGGTGTGTCATCACTGTATCCGTATGCATCTGGGCCACGGCTTCCTCCCCATTGGCGCCAGCCGGATCCGAGAGAATGGATGAGTGGTAATCAGTGTCCCCGCCCACCATTTCCATGTCGGACGGCTGGGCAAGGTCAACGGAGGGAACCTTGAGATCCATGGTTGAGAAATCCTGATGGTGG
>WGCP01000322.1 GCA_015493715.1 Desulfobulbaceae bacterium | reverse complement strand
CCACCACCACCACTCCCAGCGGAAACGGAACTGGAACCGGAAGTGCCATACGGTAAGGCAGCGGCAAAGCCTCTGGCCAGGATCTGGGCGCCCTGCTCATTGGGATGAAGACCGTCTGTTGTCAGGGAGCTCCAGTCCGACACCACATAGGAATAAGAATCGACAAGCCGAACTCCACGACTGGCGGCCAGGGAACCGATGGCCTTGTTGTACAGATTGGGAATACTGTTGCCCAGGCCGGACTCTCGGATATCCGGAGTAATGGTGGAAAGAATGGGTATTGTTCCACGGCACTGATCAAGCATAACGGACAGGTTAAACTTGGTGGTCGTATAGGAGATACCAAGGATGGCGTCATTGGCTCCTTCCATAATCAGTATATAATTGGGCTTGTACGTCTGGAGAACTCCTCCGATTCGTTGTGCCCCCTGCATGGTGGTTTCTCCACCCACCCCCTGATTGACCACGGTGGCGGCCCCACCGAGCATATTCTGCAGATAGGCTGAATATGGCGTTACCCCGTGCCCCTCGGTGATGGAATCTCCAAAGGCAACAACCGTATCGGCAATACCAACGCCGACATCGACCAACAGCCAACAGGTCAGTATTACAACCGAAACCATGAGAGAGCTGGAGTTGATTACTGTTTTGTTATTCAGCCCTGTACTATTTTGCCGAAACCACAGCCGCCCGGGTATCATGACGTGTTCTCCCTTCTTGGTGAGCTATTTCATGGATTCACTCTCTAATCGAAAAGTCCGTTGATTCCATAGTTCAATGCAACAAGAGCAGTTCCAGGGCACCCACAGGAACTCGAACCTTAAAACGGTCATCTTGAAGCAGAGTTTCAAACCAGACGCCGGCCATCTTTTGATCGCCAAGATCATTCATATGCAGATGGTCCGGGGTGAAAACCGAATACCAGTACTGCTGGCTCATGGCATACTGGTCGGCAAGAAGCACCTGTTTTTCGGCAGCCTTGGTAACAATGGCCGGATTATATTTTTCGGGGATGAGATAGCCCGCCGGCGTATTCCAGTTTTTGGTGATGGTGGCAAGAATCGGCACGGCCCCGGCACTGCGGCAATCATCCACCATCAGTCCCAGGTTAAAGGCCGTTGTGCTTGCCGATACACCGGCATACAGATCATTGGCGCCTTCCATCAACAGGCAGTAATCATAAACCCCGGCCCGGGAGGCAAGTATGCTCTGCAGGCGGCTGGTTCCCTGGTAGGTCTGTTCACCACCATAGCCCCAGTTATATACCAAAGCGATGTTGCCCAATGCTCGACTGTCATTTTGAAAACATGTTTCCAAATAGGGTTCATATCCACCGACCCGCGCTCCATGGGGTGGACTGGTAATCCCCCAGGAGGCACACTGGCCATTGCTTTTGTAGCCCTGGGTGATACTGTCACCAAAGGCCAGCACGGCAAGTTCTTTGGCCATAGCTGTTCCTGCTACGGAACAAAAAAACATGGCAATCAGCAGGAACAGTATATGAATTTTGATGATGCCTAAAAAAGCGGACACACGGCAACTCCAGGCAAATTCACCGATAGCTTGTCGGCTGTTCATCTCCTCCGCAATTCGCCTGGCAGGATAATCATTTTCCTTCATACCGCTCCAAGCCATCTGGAGAATAAACACGCAAAAAAGACTGCCTGTTACCAGGAACAAAAGACGGCAACTCCACCTTTGACCGCATTTTCTGTTTCAATCGCTCCCCACATCTCTGATCCTCTGGCAGCTTCTCTGATACGGGATGCTCTTTTCCCCAATGATTTCCCTGCCACCGGGAAGAAAGGGTAATATATTTACCCGAGCGGTATCCCTGCCAGGTGACTTCATATCCGCCATCACAGGTCAAGGAAATAAAAGGAAGGATATCAGGAACGTTATTTGCCTTGTTCACCAGGGCCGGTTTCTGCCATTTACCATGCAAATACCTGGAAAAAAAAATCTCATCATTATGAACACCGTCGTTCCCGGACCAGACCAGCCAGGGCACATTGGCGTTATCAACGATAAGGGAGGGGGCAATATTGGAAGGCAGGGGCGACGGGAAGCGCATAGGTTCATGCCACTGACCATCCGTATTGGTAAATGTGTAACGAATTTCGTAACCGCCCTGTTCCATAGCAGTCCAGACCAACCATTTTTTCCCGTCCGGTCCAGTATCGATGCAGGGATGCAGATTATCGGCATTATCATCGGTCAATTTTTCAGGGCCACTCCAGGTCCCATCCCGATGCGTTGCCTTATACAACTCATAGCGGAGCCCATCAGACTGGGCCCAGACCACTTCGGCATCAACCCTTCCAGCACTGGCTCTGCTACATAAAACACCTGCCAACAGGACAAGGCCGGAGATGACAGCCAGCATACCCACTTTCTTCTTATCTATTCTACTCTTCATCGGTTTTCCCCGACTGCAATAATGGCGATAATTCAACAACAGCCCTGATCCGTGTACCCTCACAGAGATATATTGCTGAACTCCGAAAAAATCCAAATTTTTTCAAAGGTGGCTAAGTAAAAACATAGACATACAGATAAGCGTAGCCTCCGAGGAATGGTGTCCGGGGCGGGGTCTCAAGGATACAGGTCATTTGTTGTGAATCGCCCAGGGGCACACAACACAGTAGATCCAAGTTTTTACGACGCCATCATATTTTGGCAATATGCAAGATACCGACCCAAAGAAAGCTGTATATAGCAAGCAGATACATTGCACAAACCAGTATCGAAAAACAAAAATTTATAAGATAACGTCTTTCATGGTAGAGATAAAGTGAAAACATAGCCCAAACGGGAAAAAAATATCTGCCCTGGGCCTGAAAATCCACAGTCCAGGCATGATACAAAGCCATTCCAAGCAATGCCAAAGCAACCGACAAAGTAATACCGACAAGAGTTATCCCCTCTACTCCACCCCGCAGAAGCACAGGAACGATCATCACCAGCAAAAGAAGCAGTCCTGTGATCCTGACATAATCATAAAACACAAACGGTCCGGAAATAGAGAGATAATCGTAGACCCCAAAAGCGCTGCGAAAGGATTTCTCGCCCCAGCGCAGCCGGGTCAGGAGATCAGCAAGGGGAACGCCGCGCGCTTTCATCTCCAGATAGGGATGCCGACGGGTCAGGGGCGTGTCAGGATTGTAGAGACGGGTAGCAAGATGCCGTCGGGCCTGAAAAAGTTTGTCGTTTCTATCCGCACCATTTACCCAGTAATCCGTCCCTTTGTAAAATCCAGCCAGGCAGCAGGCGATGACGAGAACGGCAGCAAAGCGGCGGACAAAGGATCTGGAAAGAGTCCAGTCGCCATACTTGATACGCCAGAGAGTATAGAAAAAGAGAAAAACGTAAAAAAAATAAAAATTCTTTTTCAGCAGAAGGAGAAGCGCAAACAACCCGCCAACCATGAGGGGAAGCCACCAGGTTGTACGTCCCATCCCCCGCTTTAGAAACCGATTGAACGCCGAGGAAGGGACCGCCATCTGGTAGCCGGTGAGAAGGCTAATAAACACCGCAAAGGCGTCGGAGTTAAAGTAACTGAAAACATACCATATCTGGGCCGACACCAAAACCGGCAGCAAAATAATCCTGAATCCCGGCCGCCTGACGGCACAAAGAACCAGGAACAGGAAAAGGATGACATTAAAAAAACGCAGTGCCAGATAGGGCGGCAGCCGTAAAGGCCTAAGCAACCAGAGAAATTTTCCTGCCAGAAGATACACGATTTCTCCGGAATGAAGACGGGACACCCCGTAAACACTGTAGGTGTGCCGGATCTCTGGTGCCTCGATCCTGGGCGGCATGAAATGGGCGACATAATACCTGGCCGCATTGACATGAACATATTCATCCGGATGATGATTATAGGCGCTCACCACTGCCATGACCATGATCAGACCAAAGGCCACTGCGGCCAGACAGGAAACATACCTGCTGCCACGGCCAAGGGGTTTAAGCTGCGACCCTGCCAGGAAAACCAGCAAGAGAATCACAGCAATACGCGCCGCCTCGTCCTGCAACGTCGACTGAAACGTTATTGTGGGCAGTTTGAGACCAAGCTGAGGATCACTGCCGGCAGATAGTATCAGCCACCCGTCCGGCTGCCGAACAAATTTATTGACACCTGCAAGTGGATAGAGCCTGTCTCGACCGCTTGTGACGTCAAAATGCAATTCCGGATATCCTTGCTGCCTGATCGTCAACGAACGGAGCAGAATTCGGGCCGGACGTTCAGCCGGGTCAAGACGGAGCATCGTCAATCCTTTCAGATCACAAATATGAAAACTGTACCGATGCCTGTTTGGAGATATGGTTACCCTGGCCATGCGCTGTTCCGTATAGCGGCCATCGTCCATGGGCCAGTAAACTTTCAGGATGGTGCGGGTATCGGTATCAAGAACCAGATCTACCACGGCACGCCGTTGCACCAGATTATGATAGAGCAGGGCCAGGGAAAACCCAACCAGAAGAAGGACCAGCCACTGGTGATGACGCTGAACTGTTTCTTTCAGCATGACCCCGACCCGGCTGGGCTCTCTTTGCCACCCCGTCTTCGCAGCCATACGTAAAGTCTGGTGAGCCGCTCTTCCTGAAGCATGAGAATCCTGAATAACGGGTTACCAAACCGGTGGACGACAAAAAGGACCAGGAGACAGCGAAGGCCCGGTCCGCCGCCGAGATGACCAAGGGGAATAAATTTGTTGAGCAGACTGAGACGGCTGATTCTCACAATTTCACCACGACCGATGTCATAATGGATGTCTGTAACCACATCTTTCTTCATAGAGTTATTCCCGCAATCTCTGCCGAATCATCGACAGGAAGAATTTCAAACGCAGCAGGGGATCGATGCGGAGCCGCCGCGGGGAGCATTCCCACGGCCCTGTCGGTGAACCGGTATGGCCGGGAACAGGCACAGCCTGACCCTGAAAATCATCAAGATGATGGAGGTACCTAATATCTGTCACCTCTGTTGTTTGGGGAAAAGAAAACCTGCTGAGCAGAAGATAGTTCAGCCATGGACGCAAATCATCAACAGTGTAGCCCAGCAGCTGAACAGCAGGACCATAACGCCTGGCACCATCAAGAATCCCCTGCTGCAATGGTTCAAAATATTTATCCTGTTCCTGTTCAGCACTGCCCGTGGTATCATCCCTGTCACGGAAGACAAGATTGACCTCTGAGTCGGTCAGCCGATATCCGGTCAGGGTTGGATGGGGCGCCCGGCACGCCTCCTCAAAGAGATCACGGGCCTGGAGGATGGAACTGGCCGCCAGCTCAAATCGATACCGGTCATACATTATCCCGGTGATTCGATTTCTTTTACTGGTGGGATACTCTATGCCCCGGGTTGCCGCAAACAAAAAACCATGGCAGGCCGGTGCATCATGCCGGTGTTTGACGGCATCAAACAAAAAACGCTGAATCGTGCCAAGCCAGCCAATATCCACCAAGCCCACATCAGGATATTTGAAAAATTCCTCCTGCTCCAGATACGCCTCCACGGCAAGACCTGGTTCCCTGCACTGTCGTCGCACCTCTTCCTGAAAATCAGCATCATCGAGCAGGCCGGTAAACATAAGCCGGCTGCGGGGAACAAAGCCCTCGTGCAGGGGGCTGAGCACTGTTTCCAGGGTCAGTTCATAGCGGGCAAGATGGGCAACGAACGGTTCCGGATCAAGGGAAAAAACCCGGCATACATCACGGAAATCGCGGTTACCTTCCGGTAGAAAAACAATATCGGCGCTGGAGCGGACCAATCCCTGGTGCGCGCAACTGGCACCAGCCAGCGCCATACGGCTGACATACAGATAGGATGCCTTGGGAAGATCGGCCAGGGGATAGAGTTCCGGCACAACCCGCTGCCAGATTTTTTGCAGGAGCCATCCCTCGCGGGAGAAAAAATAGAGCCGCCTGATATCATCGGCCAGGCACTGGTTGGCAACCGCATGCATAAAGGCGCAGAGCAGTGGAGCCAGCACGTTATGGCCATAGGCGTACAGGGATGAACATGGGCCTGGATTTTCCGCCTCCAGGGGCAGCATGAGCTGCTGCACACTTCGGCCCCGCCAAAAAGGTTTGCCGGCGCTGTACTGCACATACCGCTTGATTACGGCCTTTCGATGTTTCTCTCTGAAATCCCGCAAAACCAGCGACCGGATACCCTTTTCCGCCGGCCGCAGCCCATCGGAAAAGGGATTATCACCTACATGCAGCCAAGATGAAGGATCAAGGCCGTAGGTGGTGGCGGCAGAGTCAAATCCCAGCCCGGATGCCTTGGCCTGAAACCGATCCGCAGATGAGAGCACAGCTTCCACACTGTCAAGAAATCCGGCATGACGGATCAACCGGCGTAGATGGTCGGAGGGCAGATAGACGTCGGAAAGGATGAAGATGCGTTTACCTGACCGATGCAGTTCCCTGAGCCAGTCGACCAATGCCCACCGGGGAACCAGCATCCGGTTTTCCATGTGCAGCTCAAAGTCTGTTATCTGCTCCAGGAGGTGGTCAAGATCGGCATGGGGGCCAAAAATCTGCGATAGCGCCTCCCGCATGAACAGGGGATAACATGCCTCATGGTCTGGATGGTGTTGGGCCGTGCGGCGCCGATGTTCCTGCTCGATCGTATCACGAATCTCCTGTACCCGATACCAGGGACAGACAATACCCTGCTTGCCTGCCAGAGAAGATATGTACCGGGCGACCGGCGGTTTGACCATATCCGGGTCATGTATTCTGCGGATGAGAAGTGTATCAAAGAGATCAAAGCTTACCGTCTGACAGGTGCGAACCTCCCTGCGACCGGCCTTGATCAGAGATGGCAGGGAATAAAACTTTTTCCAACGCATACCATCAATCCTGTTCCTACGCCTGTCCGATCCGGCGGAGCAGGACATATGAGAAAAATGCAGCGACATAGATGGCCAGAGCCACAATCAGGGTCATCCTGAAACCAAAATAGATGGACAGCAAGACACTGGCGAGACCACCGACAACCGTAAACAGTCCATTCATGGCCCAGGCCCAGGCAATCGACCCCTGCGGCTGCCGAGCAATGGTGAGTATGCCAAGGGGAAAGGGCATGCCCATGAAAAAGCCCACCGGAAAAATCAATGCCATGGCAGCAAGGATACGCATTCCGACAGCCTGCCGCAAAAAGAGATGAAAATACGGCGGATAGATAAACAGGAACAGGGAACCCGTGACCAGCAAGCCGATAAACGGAAGCATCCACCTGTTGGCAGGAGAAATATGCATTTTGCCGGAAACCACACTGCCCATGCCGGCCCCGAGCAGCAGCGCAAAAACCACAGTGGAATAGGTGTAGAGAGGATACCCCACCAGCTGCATGAATATCTGTATAAAGACCAGCTCGATAAGAATAAATCCGGCGCCAAGACAGGAAAAATAAAACAGGGCCAGCTTTTTTCCCGGCCAGGGCGTACGGCCTGTCCGGGAAAAAAACATGGGGATGAGAATAAAGACCCCGATAAAGACAGCCGAAGCAAATCCGGTGACAATCAGATGAATAACATCGGATGGGATCCAGCCGTTTTTTAGCTGGGAGTTGAGCAGGGATGCGGTCGAAAAATTCAGATAATGGGCGGGATCGGCGGCAAGACGTTTGAAACTTTTGCGCAGGAAATTAAAATAGGGCCGGTTGTCTGTGGTTGGATTGACCCGGAAAGGGACGGAGTCGATGACAGCTTTTGACAGGTGGCCACTGAAAAACTCATCACTAAGCATACATTTTTCCGGGGCAAACGGATTGACCACCGCCTGCATGACCGACGGAAAATACCCCATCAGCTCATGCAGCTCGGCCCTGGTCCAGGGAGACATCTTGATGAGCATGGTGGGAAGATTGTCCTGAAATCCCTTACGGACCGCCTCCACCACTATGACATGTTTCCTGAAATCCTTCCGGCCCAGCTCACGCCAGGCCAGGGCCGCTGTCGCCACCATGCGCGGATAGACATGATGATTGATATGCAGGATACCATCCTTAGTAAGGTGGGTGAAGTATTCCTTATAGGCCTCGGCGGTCTGCAGATATGTGGTGGCCATGGCCCCGGTGCCGGCGGCAATGCTGGAGCTGGTATGATTGCTGTACATCTGGATGATGTCATACTTTTTCCCGCTTGCCCGTAAAAAACTGCGTCCCTCGCCCCGCAGGGCATTGACCCGGGGATTATTATAAATGCCCCCATTGTACCGGGCATAGACTGTCTTGCCGATATCGATGACATAACCAACCAGCTCCACCGCATCCACATGGGCGGCTCCGAACATGAGGGCTGCCTTGGTTTCGGACCCACCGGCAGCGCCGATTACCAGGACATTCTGGTTACTATCCCTTTTGAGGGCATGGGATACCCAGACATTACTATTATAGAAATGGTGGCCCCGATGGTGCAATACATCCCGGCGCAGGCGGACATAGTCACCATCAAAAGGGAAAATAAACGAAGATTGTGACCCACCATCATAGGCGATATGCTTCATGGAACCAAAATCGATCACCTCGATCTTGGAAATGGGGTCCCAGTGGACCCGCTCGACAAAGCCCTTGTCCTCGGCGGATTTCACCCCCCGCTTATCAATATGATATCGGAAATCAAAGTACCCATGATGGACAAAGGGAACCAGGGCAACCGCAAAGGCGAGAAGAAGAGCAGGAATGGTCCACTTCCGCTCCCCGGCAAAACAGCCCGAGGCCACCAGTCCCGTGGCCGCAACCAGAAACAGAATACCCCCTGGTCCTATGGGGGACAAAAAGGGAACCAGAAGCAGACAGCCCATGGCAGCGCCAGCCAGGTCCCAACAGTACAACCCCTGAATTTTGGTGGCGTAACTGGAAAATACAGTGGTAAAAATCAGGCCGGAGAGAAAAAAAGGCAGGGCAAGGACCAGATACATAATCAAAAAATAAGCAATCCCGGACACCGGCGCCGAGTACAGCAGATTAAAATCAAAGGGAAGCGCGTTGAGAACCGGCAGGATAGCCAGGGACGAAGCGGCAAACAGCAGGGCAAGCACGGCAAGGTACCGGTTGGGACGGATCCCGATTTGTAACGGCCGCAAAGAAGAATAGATGCCGGACAGGCCAAAACAAAACATGGCCAGGGTAATAACCATGTAGGCCATATTGGAATACCAGATCACATCAAAAACACGGACCATGGTCAATTCCAGCATTAATGTTGTCAAGGCCATGCAGAGCAGGCCGATACTTATCTGTACCATTATCACCTTTCCAAAGCGGGAATATCTATAAAATTGTCAGATGAACATCACGGATACATGATGCTCCCTGCATTTGAACAAACTTGCATTTAAACGAAAATTCCTATTTCCGACCGAAACCTATCTCTTGATGAACCGGTTTACAATGGCCCCAGCCAAAGCGCGTGCCTGGTCCTTAATTCCGGGCTGCGGCACAGGGGACAATGCAGCCCGTACCTCGCAAAGTTCCCGTTCCAGTTCCGCCAGACGATCCGCACCGGCCGCAGCGCGCTGCCGGCATTCCGATGCAATACCTTGTAACAGATATTTTCGGATCACCTCCTTGTCCTGTTCACGGCCGGTAATCGCTGCCTCACCCAGGGTATTGCCGCTGTGAATCCGGTACATCAGCAACTGTTCATCATGGAGATAAACCACTTGCTCCGGACAGGCAAGCATGACCCGAAAGATATAATCATAATCATGGAGATAGCGCAATGAACAAAATCCGCCGGTGCGATTGACCGCCTCTCTGGTCAAAAACAGGTTGGAGGTGGTCACCATGAAATTTCCGTGGAAAAAACCGGTATAAAGATCATTTTGAGAGAAGTAGAACTCCCTGTTTTTACGATGCCACTGATTCCAGCCGAAATCCGGGTCCTCCCAGACCCGGCCTGCCTCGTCAATGGGAATGACATCGGTAAAGAGACACTGGGCCCCGGTGCGCTTCTGCTCGGCAATAAGCCGTTCCAGCCGATTGGTGGTGTACACATCATCGGAGTTGAGAATAGAGATAAAGGCGCCCCTGGCGAGCTGCAATCCTCGATTCAGGGTATTGAACGCATCCTGGTTCTCCTGGTAAAAGTACTGGAGGCGGGAATCAGTGTAACCCTGCGCCACCTCGCCGGTTCGATCCGTGGAGCCATCATTGATCACCAGCAGTTCCAGATCTTCCCAGCTCTGTTGCAAAACGCTTTCAATGGCCTGGCCGACAAACTGTTCATGGTTATAGGCTGGTATGATGACCGATACTGTTGGTGTCATGGTTGGACTGTTTATTGTAACGAAATGGCCTGATTCGGCCGTGCCGGTAAGAAAAACCGCGATGATAACAGAACAGAAAATTGCAACAGGTTCGTACAGCCGGACACCTGAAAAAAACAAAAGATAAATATATCAGGTATCAGATTTTTTTCAAGGACGATCATAGCTGGATCACTCCATAATTTTAATGGAAAAACATGCAAATATCTACCATGTCTCATTCCTGCTGTTCTCTCTTTGTCCCGACGAGCAGAGTGGCGGAGGCCAGTTCAAAATTTGCCTCTTCCGGCAAAGCGGTGACAAAACCATGTTCAAGGTATTCAAAGGGATGATCTATCAGATCAGCCACCTTCATCTTCAGAAATTTCTTTCTTTCCCGGACCGGCAACTGTTTGGCCCAGCGTCGCAGTATCCAGGACAGGGACCAAACCGGGCCGGTGCCGGAATTAACAAACTGGCGCTCTATGTCGATTTCGTCCTCGAACAGGGCCTTAAGCCCCATATGCGTCATGTTGTAATAATGATGGGGATAACCATGTACCGGCTGGAGAAAAGCTGTGCAAACCGCCATGGTGCCGCCGGGCTTGAGCACTCGGCACATCTCGGCCGCAGCTTCAAAGGGGAGCTTGACATGCTCCAGAACGGCAAACGAGAAGACAGCGTCAAAGGAATTGTCCTCAAAGGGCAGGTCCTCGGCAAACCCGATAACATCGGTTGTCGGATAGGGCACAATCTCGTAATTGACCACATTTTCATAATACACCGGCCTGAAGCCGGCTCCGCAGTCAAGTATCAAGCCCTCCGGATTGCGGTTGATGATCTCAAGGGGCAGGTCATCATAAAAAAATGATGAAACGTTGTCGGTTTCTGAAAATCCGAATTTTTCCTTACGGCCGCTACCGGTGTAATCAACGACCATCTGATCATTTATGCGGACATCAATTCCTTTTTTCAGCCTCTTTTTGATCCTTACAAGTTTCCTTTTTCGCAGACGGACCAGCTCGTCAAGATAATCTTCCACCCTTTTCTGCTGGGACCGTTTTTCTTTCAGGCCATGGCGAAGACAGTGCTTCCTGGCCGATTCTATCACCCCTTCGGCCACAGCCCTCTTTACATCCTGGTTCTGTTCCAGATACCGTTTTTCATCAAAATTTTCCTTACTGACCAGTTCAAACAGCTCAACATACTCGACCCTGGGCATGGATTACTCCTCTTTCTGAGCAGACGCGCCGGCTATAACCACTGTTTCGGAGATGGATGGAGCAGCCGTGGATTTGCCGGCATAACGGAGCAGCAATGCCCGGACCGAACCATCCGGAGGAAGCGAGACATAAAAGGTGGTATGCTTACCATGCATTCGTTCCTCTGTCCATCTTTTCTCCTCCCCGGTAGCCGCCATCACAAACGAGACCTGTACCCTTCTGCTGCCGCCACCATCAAGCCCTATCCGGACAATGGATCGGCGGCCCTTACATGCCGCAGCAGGAACAGGAATTCCGACCATCCTGCCGCCGGAAACCGGATGCGCCTGCAGGGGGATGATTGCAGCGCCGGCTGCGCGTAAGCGGGCAGCCCGGGCAGCAAGATACTCCTGACGGATGCCCGGTGGATTTTCCGGCGGCGGCCGGAGCAGAAACATGTTGAGAATTTCCTGGATAGTAATAGTAGGATTCTTATACAGAAAAATCTTGTAGGGAAAATTGACCACGGTCCGGTAATTCCATACCTCTTTCGCATGGGCGCTGAAATAGTAGACACATTTTTCCATGAACGAATCACCAAGCAACAGAATAGAATCAATGGTGGCCCTGGAATTATGCACCATACGAATGGCCATGGATTCACCCTTGTTGTTGGTCAAGATTCCCTTGGGTGGATATACGTCGTGAACCCCGTCTGCGGGCAGATCCCGCAGACCATACAGCGGAGTGCCCGGTTTGGGCACCAGGGTCAGGTAGTGTTCATGCCGGTGCAACCGCTCCGGCAGGCCGATCATATTCATGAAACGGTGATGGGCCCAGTGTTTGTTTACCTTGATCGTGAAGTCATCAAGAGAGAGAGGACGTAGATGATATTTGGGGAAAAATCGTTGTAAAGCACGGACCATGGCCTGATAGGCGACAAAGGAACCGTAAAAATTCCAGTGAAAATCCGTCTTGTAAAAAAGCTGGGGATCGGGACTTTTTTTCTTGGCGGCAAGAAGCGGCGGCAACAGATCGATAAAATGAATATCGGTATGGTTCCGGAGATACCGCGACAACTGCATGTATCGTCTGGTTCCGCCAATCCTCCTGCGCAGCGAAGCGGGCAAATTTTCCGGATAGACCAACCCCTTGGTGGGCGCCAGGACAAAAACATAGTCAACTCCGCGTTGTTGCAACCAGTAACTCCGCTCCTCAAGGGTCTGCTTCCATTTCCAGAGTTCAAGGGGGGAAAATGGAATCATTCCAAGGTAATCAGCTATATTATCAAATGATTCCACAATCCCCTTTTCAACTTTCCGAGCTCCATAGCCCTCGAAATAAAACCCGTTTTCCCCCAGGGCCACGGTTGGATTGGGGGAAATATGAAGGAGATAGACCTTGACCATACTGTTGAGAAAGATAAACCCCTTGGGCAGGATCGAATTATCTTGCCAATATTTCTCATAGGTGCCGGGAAATGCCCGGACAACATCGAGCATCGAACCATGATTTTTCTGTTGCAGCCGCTCAAGGTAGCGCACCACCTGGCGCACACTTCGCCCCATATACGAACTATGCGAAACCATGGGATAAAACAGTATTGCCCCGAAACAGGTCATCAACAGCAAATAATCAGGCCGCAGCCGCTGTTCCCGGGCAAGGAATCCGCCGGTACGCCAGCCGGCCACAAGAGAGACGATCACGACGAGCGCAATCCTGGTCACCAGGCTGCCATAACGGCCGCCGGTAAAGTCGCCGGCAATACCATGCCAGAAGGCTCCGGCAAGATAGACAGCCACCAGGGCGGTGCACATGTACTGCCAGGGCACGCGTTTTTTCTCTGTCTGTAACCAGCTCATCAGAAACGAAAATAAAGAAAAGGGTTATAAGAGCCACCCATAATCGCGGCAATGGAATAGAGCAACAGAAACAGCAAAACCATCAGTTCGACACCACCAAACAGGACACGGGGCCAGGTAAAGGCAACGCCATTTCCGGCCCAGACCCGCTTTTCCAGAGAAATAACCAGGTGGTGAATGACCGGTGTCATCCCGATAACGGCGGCAATAAACGTGACGGTGAATTCATTGTTGAGATAGAGAAAAATCTGTGAATTATACAATTGGGGCCGGCCGGATGAAAACATGGCCTTGATATAGCCAATGGCGTGGGGGAAGGTATCGGCCCTGAAAATAACCCACCCGAGAATAACGGTCAACAGGGCATACCCTCGCCGGATGAAGGCCGGGAACCACTCCAGGAGACCGGTACCGATTTTCGTTCGCTCGATAATCAGAAAAAGGCCATGGTACAAGCCCCAGACCACAAAGGTCCAACTGGCGCCGTGCCAGAGGCCGCAGAGAAAAAAAACGGTGACCAGGTTGAAATAGGTGCGGGCCGTGGAGCGACGGGAGCCGCCAAGCGGAAAGTAGAGATAATCACGAAACCAGGTGGACAGCGAGATATGCCAGCGCCGCCAGAATTCCCTGATGGATTGGGATATATAGGGATAGTTGAAATTTTCCGGAAAATGAAATCCAAACATCCGTCCAAGACCAATGGCCATATCCGAATACCCTGAAAAATCATAATAAATCTGCAGGGTATATGCCAGGGCCCCGAGCCATGCCAGTGTAGCCGGCAGGTAATGGGACGGAACAGAGAAAAGATAGTCCGCGCTCTTGCCCAGCACATTGGCAACCAGCGCCTTTTTTGCCAGTCCGATAATAAAACGGCGGATACCGATGGCCAGGTCAGCACTATCGGTACTCCGTTTATGCAACCTTTTTGCTATGTCATGGTAACGGACAATGGGCCCGGCGATGAGCTGGGGAAAAAGGGAGATATACAAGGCTATGTCAACGGGATTTTTCTCCACCTCCACTTCACCGCGGTACAGGTCGATCACATAGGACATGGCCTGGAAGGTAAAAAAAGAAATGCCGATGGGTAGGTGAATCGGAGCCAGATGTACAGGGGTTACATGAAAATAGACCAGAATTTTATTAAGATTATCAACGACAAAGTTGCCATACTTGAAAAATCCGAGCAGAAGCAGATTAAGGGCAACCGCCCAGGTCAGAGCAACCGTTCCCCTGTGTCCGTGCTCCCGTGCCCGCCCGATGAGCAGGCCAAATATGTAGTTGATAAGGATGGAAGCGAGCATGAGCAGTACATAAACCGTCTCACCCCAGGCATAAAAGACAAGACTTGCCACCAGCAAAACAAGATTACGTCCCCATGATCCAACCAGAAAATAGACGGCAAAGACAAGGGGCAGGAAAAGAAAAATAAATATTGTCGAGCTGAAGACCATGATAACTATAAATGTGGCGGCTAAAGCCGTTGACTACGGGCTTGGGTTGTGGGCACGGCCGGCCTTTGGATACGTGGAAACCTTTTATGTGGTATCAGGAGAACATTTAGCCGGCCCGACGGCGAATCTCGGCAAATGATGAAGCCACCTCATCCGGAGAACGGTTCTCCATATAAAGTTGATGCCAGACCTCCATATTCAGCAGCATCCACAAACGGACATGGTGATCATCCCGGTTATGTCGATGATCCTCTACGAGTCCAAGCACATAATCACGGTCAAACATACCGTTGCGGACAAAAAATGAATCGGCCAGGGTCTGCCTGACAAAGGGATACAGCTCGTTTCTGAACCAGTAGGCAACAGGAAACATAAAACCCTGTTTTTTACGGGCCGTAATCTCAGGTGGCAGAATAGTCCCGGCATATCGCCGGAGAATATATTTAAGCTCCCGGCCTCGAATCTTGAGATTGCTTGGGAAACGGGCCAGGTACTCGACCAGTTCATGATCAAGGAACGGAGAACGGGCCTCCAGACTGAAAGCCATGTTCATCCGGTCGGTCAGCATCAGGGTATGCTCGGAGAGCCTGGTCATGAAATCGGCGTACAGCATCCGGTCAATGGGATCTTCCGCATTGGGTTTGTTATACTGCTCGACAATGATCTGCTTGGCATCGATTTCCTGAAGCTGTTGCCAATACTCCTGCGTAAACAACCGTCCCTTCTGGGAATGGCTGAACCGAAAAAATGCCGTCGCCTCCGCATACCGTTCCCCTTCGCTGTAGTCGGCAAGTTGATCCATCCACCGCAGCTTCTGGACAAAACTCTTATAGGTGAAGCTGTCCGGCAGATGATGAAATAACGGACGCAACAGGCCATGCCGAATCAATCTGGGTAACAGGGCGTAGTGATTGATATATCCCACCCCCATATATCGGTCAAAGCCGGCAAACAGTTCGTCGCCGCCGTCACCCCCCATCACCACCTTGACATGACTTCCTGCCAACCGGGCCGCCTGGTACATACAGGCGGCAATGGAATCTGACGGTTCATCAAGATGATAGACAATAGCTGGCATCAACTCGACAAGATCAGCGGAAACCACCTCTTCGATATGATCAGTATGGAAGTAATCAGCAACGGCCCGGGCATAGGGCAACTCATTAAAATCCTGTTCCTGCACACCGATGGCAAATGTCTTAAAGGGCTCCTTCCTGATCGCCGCCATCAGGGCGACCACGGTCGAGGTATCCATGCCGCCGCTTAAAAAGGCCCCCACCGGCACATCGCTGATGAGATGCGACCTGACCGCCTTGTGCAGGGCGTCCTCCAGGCCGCTGATAAAATCGGTTTCTGAAAGCCGAAGCTTACTGGTAAAATCGAGATCCCAATAGCGCCGCAGACTTGTCTTGCCGTCACAGCAGATCAGGGTATGGCCAGGGGGCAATTTGCAAATCCCCTTGAACATGGTATGGGGCGGAGGGATAAACCGAAGGGAAAGGTAATAATGAAGGGACTCCACATCGAGAACACGCTGAATTTCCCGATGGGCCAGAATACCCTTGACCTCGGAGGCAAAGAGAAAATCACCATGATTGTCCGCATAAAAAAGTGGCTTCTGGCCTATCCGATCACGGGCAAGCAATAGCTGACGCCGCTTCTCATCCCAGATGGCAAAGGCAAACATGCCGCTTAGTTTTTCCACACAACGTTCACCCATCTCCTCATAAAGATGGACAATGACCTCGGTGTCGGTGTGGGTGCGAAACCGGTGGCCCCGCTGCACCAGTTCCTGTTTCAATTCAGGGAAGTTATATATTTCCCCGTTGAACACAATCCATATTGACTCGTCTTCATTGGCAATGGGCTGCCTGCCGGTGGAGAGATCTATAATGGAAAGACGGCGATGCCCCAGGCCGGCCCCATCTTTGACATATATCCCTTCGTCATCCGGTCCACGGTGCACCAGGGCATCGGTCATCACCCGAACATGATCTTCCCGGACAGGCTTTTGTGAAAGTATTCCGCAGATTCCACACATATTTTTCATCCGGAAATTCCAGGGTTCCATAGAGGCGACATACCGAAACCAGGGATTTCCATTGTTTGTTACGGCCGGCCAACTTGGTGCGGTCATGCCGATTTTTCAAAAGACAGAGATAAAAATCGAGAACAGTTGCCACTGTCGGCATCCGGGTAGATGAACCTCCGGATTCATTGCCCTGTCTTATGGCTTGTTGCGCCGGGAAACCACAGTCTCTCGTGCCTACGCCGGGCAGCCGATCAAGCAACCTGAAGTGAACTATTTGGTCTTTATTATGGCGCAGACTATGCACCATGTACACCTTCCTGTCAAGCGGCAACTTCCTGACCAATGACACACGACTGGTGATTCATCGGCTTGTAACCGTTTTCATGGCGCCACCGGCGAAAGACCTTTATGGAAACCTGCAGAAATGAAAATCTTGACATATAGATTACCATTGTTCATAGTGTTGACTTGCCCTGTCATATCCGGGCATTTGTTTATTTCAGAGCAACACAAAAGGCGGAACGATGGACCGGACAGAACAGCACCAGCACTGGATCATGGGAGATGCCCATGTCCATATTCATCCCGCCTTTGATCCCGATATTTTTTTTAGCGTCGCCGTTAAAAATTTCCGCAGGTACAGGAAAGTCCTGCCACCAGGCAGCCAAACCTTCTCTTTCCTGCTGTTGACCGAGTCTGCCGGCACTGATATGTTTGCCCATTTTCAGGACAATACTCCTGGTCTCTCTTCCGCAACCATCATGCAGACGGTAGAGAATAATGTTGTTTCTATAGTTGAGCGTCAGGGCGACCCATCCCTGTTTCTTGTTGCCGGACGGCAGATCGTGGTCAAGGAAGGGTTGGAAGTGCTGGCCCTGGGATGGAATGGCGCCTTTGCGGACGGTCTTCCCCTGACAGAGGTGCTGGATACCCTGGAAGAGAAAAAAATACCTGCAGTCCTGCCCTGGGGAGCCGGAAAATGGTGGGGCAGGCGGGGAAAATATGTCAACCAGGAGGTTGAACGTCGCACATCTCCCCTCTTCTTCCTGGGCGACAACGCAAACCGACCCTTTTTCTGGCCCCGCAGTCAGCTTTTTTCCCAAGCCGGAAAGAGGGGGATCCGCAACCTGCAGGGCAGTGATCCCCTGCCGTTTTCCGGACAGGAAAACAAGATGGCCAGCTTTGGCTTTTACTGTCCCGGCAAGGTGGATTTGGACCGGCCATTTCAATCTCTTGTCTCCATCCTCTCGGACAGGAACATCGAAATCGGCTCATATGGTACACCTGAACGTATCTTCCCATTTTTTTACCACCAGATCAGCATGCAGCTCTCCCGGAAATCAAGATAAACAGCACTGTGCAACTTCCCATGAAACTCAAAACCCTGGTCATTGCCCCACAGCCCTTTTTCAGCCCCCGGGGCACTCCCTTCTCCGTCTACTATCGAACCATGATTGCCTCGGAACTGGGGGTAGAGCAGGATTTTCTCACCTATGGCCAGGGTGAAGACGTCCTGATCAACAATGTTCGTTTCTTCCGGACTCCGGCTCTCCGCTTTCTGGGGCCTGTCAAAATCGGGCCATCGGCCTTGAAGCTCGTACACGACATGTTCATCTTTCTCAGGATGATCAGCCTGCTTGTGCGCAACCGCTATGATTGCGTGCACGCCCATGAAGAGGCGGTTTTCATGGCCCTGTTCCTCAAGCCCATTTTCCGGTTCAAGCTGATTTATGACATGCACTCGAGCCTGCCCCAACAGCTTGCAAACTTTGAGTACTCCCGTTTCAAGCCGCTGATTACCCTGTTTACCTGGCTGGAAAACAAAAGTCTGGCCGTCAGCGACGCAATTATTACCATCTGTCCCGATCTCTACAATTATGTGGAAAAAACCCTGCCGGGGAACAAAAAAAATTTTCTTATTGAAAATTCGATTTTTGATCCGGTTCGGTTGGCCACGCCTGCTTCTTCCGGGCAAGAGCAAAGCAACGAGAAGCTTCCGGTCCCGATTCCGGATGCGTTTAAAAAACGTGTCGTATACGCCGGTACTCTGGAAAGCTACCAGGGCATCGACGTGCTGGTCCGGGCCATGGGCGTAATCTCGAAAAAGGAACCACAAATTGGCTGCATCATTGTCGGCGGCACCGCGGAACAAGTGGACCGGTACCGTACCCTTGCCCGCGAGTGCGGCGCTGATAAAACCATTATCTTCACCGGCCGCATTCCCCAGGACCAGGCAAGGGCCTATATCGAGCAGGCCGATGTACTGGTTTCTCCCCGCAGCAGCGGCACCAACACCCCGCTTAAAATCTATGAACAGCTCGCCTCGGGCATTCCCCTGGTGGCAACGGATATTTATTCTCATACCCAGGTACTGACCCCGGAGGTGGCCTTTCTCGTCCAGCTCGACCCCGAAGACATGGCCCATGGCATCATGGAGGCCCTGGACCCTGATGGCCGGGCCACGGAAATAGCCGCCAATGCCGGCAAACTTTACCAACGTGAATATTCACGCACAGCCTATGTGGAAAAACTGCGGCGGGTGCTGGAGCAGGTGGCCTGATGTGCGGTATCTGTGGATTTGTCCGATTCAGCGGGGTCTGTGCCGAAGATGACGGCAACCGGTTGGAGAACATGGTGGCCACCCTCTATCACCGGGGACCGGATGAAAAAGGACTGGCCCTGCACGACGGGGTCGCCATGGGCATGCGGCGGCTGGCCATAATAGATTTAAGCGGTGGGTCGCAACCAATTTACAACGAAGACCGCACCATCTGGACCGTTTTCAACGGCGAAATTTACAACTACCCCGACCTGAAAACCCGGCTCATTCAGCAGGGCCACCAGTTTGGCAGCGAGTCGGATACCGAAACCATTGTCCATGGCTATGAAACCCATGGAGACCGGGTGCCGGAGATTCTCAACGGCATGTTTGCCATTGGCCTGCATGACCGCAAAAAACACCGTTTTATCCTGGCCAGGGACCATCTTGGCATCAAGCCGCTCTACTATTATATCAATCGTGATTATCTGGTCTTCGGCTCGGAAATCAAGGCCCTGCTGGCATCCGGACTCATCATGCGCGAGCTTGATATCAACTCCCTGGCCGCTTTTATCTCCTGGGAATATATCCCCGGCCACGCCACTCTTCTGTCCGGCATCCACAAACTGGGCCCCGGCGAGATGGCCAGTATTGACCTTGAAACAGGCCGCATGGTTCAACGTCAATACTGGGATATTCCCTGCCCCGATCCAGCAGAAGACATACACCTTACCAGCCGTGACTGGGAAGAACGGATCGAGGCCCAGCTCTTTCGTTCCACCAGGATGCAGATGATCAGTGACGTCCCCCTGGGCGCCTTTCTCTCCGGCGGGGTTGATTCATCACTTATTACCGCGGCCATGGGCCGGGTGCAGACCTTTTCCATCGGCTTTGACGATCCAACCTATAACGAACTGGGCTGGGCCAGGGCCGTTGCCGAGCATCTCGGTGTTGACCATACCGACGAGATCATCCGTCCCGACGTGTACAAACTGTTCTCCCACCTGATGCAGTTCATGGATGATCCCATTGGTGATTTTTCCATCTTTCCCACCTATCTGGTTTCCCGGCTCGCGCGCCAACACGTCACCGTGGCGCTGAGCGGTGACGGTGGCGATGAGCTTTTTGGAGGATACGAAACCTATCTGGCCCAGCAGAGCTGCCGGCTCTACGATCGGTTACCACGCTTTCTCCGCCGAAATATCATCGGCCCCCTTGTTACCTCCCTGCCGCCAACAGGCAAAAAAAAGGGGCTGATCAACAAGGCAAGACGATTCGTTGAAGGCGCCGCCCTTCCCCGGTCTCTGGAACACACCCGCTGGCGGCTTTTTGTCAGTGACAGGTTGCGTGAGGCGCTGTTCACCCGCGAGGCGCGGGAGGTCATCACTGATCCGGCGGCACGACACATCGAAGACCTGTTTGCCAGGGCCGGTAACCGCGAAGAACTGCAACGACAGCTCTATGTGGATACTCGCAGCTATCTCTGTGACAATATCCTGACCAAAGTAGACCGCATGTCAATGGCCGTTTCTCTGGAGACCAGGGTGCCCTACCTGGATCCGGACATGGTCTCCCTTGCCTTTCGAATCCCGGCCCGGTTCAAACTGGAAAAAGGACAAACCAAGGCCATACTGAAACGGGTGGCAGCCCACCATATCCCCCGTCAATGCGTATACAGGCCCAAGGAGGGTTTCAGTATCCCGATCAAGCAGTGGCTCAACAAAGAGTTTCGGCCGATCATGGACACCTGCCTCAGGGAAGACTCCATCCGCCGGGATGGCATCTTCCACTGGCCGACAGTGGAACGGCTCATCAGGGAACATCGCAGCGGTCGTGAAAATCACAGCCATATTCTCTGGGCCCTTATCGTCTTTTCCGACTGGCAGAATCGCTGGCTTGCATCATGATAACCATCAATAGAGATCACCAGGCGGCCGAAAGCCGACAGTTTGACCTGATCATCATCGGGGCCGGGGTATATGGCGTTGCCCTGGCCCTGGTCAGCGCCGAAGCCGGCCATTCCTGCCTACTCATTGACCAAAAGGACTTTGGCTGGGCAACATCCTATAACTCGCTGCGCACGGTCCATGGCGGGCTCCGCTATCTGCAAAAGATGGATTTGCCGCGATTTTTTGAATCCGTGGGGGAACGACGCTGGTTCATGCAACGTTTCCCCGGTCTGGTGACACCGCTGCCCTGCCTGATGCCGCTTTATGGCAATGGAATGTACCGGCCCGCTGTTTTCCGCTTGGCCCTGACCCTCAACGATCTCCTCTCCATGCACCGCAACCGAGGACTGGACCAGGAGCAACGGCTGCCGGCCGGGCGGGTGCTGAAACCGGAAGAGGTCATTCGTCTTTTTCCCTCAGTCAACCGCAAGGGGCTTAAGGGGGGCGCGCTCTGGTATGACGGCGGCATGCCCTCCTCGCAACTGGTTATCATGGAGATGCTGGCCCAGGCCTGTCAGGCCGGCGCCAGCGCCCTCAACTATACCAGGGTCACCGGCCTGATCAAAGAAAACAATGTGGTCCGCGGTGTGGAGGCCGTGGACACGGAATCCGGACAGCATTACCGGTTCCGGGCCGATCGGGTCATCAATGCCGCCGGCCCCTGGTGCCGGGAACTGGCTAAATGTTTTGACCGGGACGATCCAGCCCTGTTTCGCTATTCCATTGCCTGGAACATCCTCTTTAACCGGCCAGCGCTCTCCAGCCATTCCCTGGCGATAAAACCGAATCTTCCCGATGCGCGCATGTATTTTCTCCATGGCTGGCATGGTCTGATCATGGGCGGCACCATCCATGAACCATGGCCGGGAGTCAGCGAGACCCCCATGCCGGAACAGGAGTCTGTTCAACGCTATCTCGATCATCTCAACCATGCCGTTCCCGGCCTGAAACTGACCACCAAGGACATTCTCCACATCTACAGCGGCCTGCTGCCGGTGAAAAAGCAGGGCGGCAATACCCTGACAGTGCGGGAAGTCATTAAGGACCATGGCGCAAACGGCGGACCCAGCGGCCTGTACACCGTCTCAGGCATCAAGTTTACCACCGCCCGGAAGGTGGCGCAAAAAACCCTGAAGATCATCTTTCCCGGCGACAAACCTGTTCAGTACCGGGATATGGGCGACTGCAGTTTTACCCATCCCGGACGTTTTGCCTGGGACTGGCAACCCCATGAGCATGACCGGAGCCGGCAACAACAGATCGAATCAATCATTCAGGCTCAAAGTGTCGTCCATCTCGACGACCTGGTCCTGCGGCGCACCACCATAGGAGACAACCCGGCCAGGGCGCTGCGGGCAGCTCCTGTGCTGGCCCGGGTCTTTGGCTGGAACACTGATCGTGAACAGCGGGAAATAGAACTGCTGCGTGACTATTTTCAGAGGCGGAATTCCAGGCATTATTGACACTGGTCAACAAACAGGATACCATCTTTTGGTTGCTTTGGGATTTGGTTGCGGACAAGACAAACTCCGTCCACATGATTTCCCGTACAGCCGACCTTCTTTACCCTAACACCTTTCTTTTTAAATCTATGGATACCAAACAAAACCAACAACCGACCTGGCAGATCAGGATGTTTCGCAAGACACTTAAAAAACAGATGCGGCTCAAGCATTTGCGCAATCTCCTGAGCGACATCGGGCCACAGGAACAATGTCTCCTGGTCACCTGTGGCGATAACAACGGCGCCATGAATTATTTTCTCCGCCAGTTGGGCGGGAAATGGTCCTGGGCGGAACTGGAAACCCAGTCCATTGAAGAGATGCGCCAGCTGCTTGGTGACGAGGTAAAACTCTGTTCCTTTGATCACCTGGATTATCCGGATCAGACCTTTGACAGGGTGGTGTCCATCGACTGTCTGGAGCATATTGAAGATCCGCATGTTTTTACGCTGGAATTACACAGGATCTGCAAAGTTGGCGGGCAGGTCATCATTACCATACCCGGCGGCGATCAGAAAAAGCTGGTCAACAAGCTGAAAAACCTTGTCGGCATGACCAAGGAAGCCTATGGCCATGTGCGGGACGGTCTGACCATTGCGGAACTGACTCCGATCATGACCGGGGCCGGCTTCACCCCGATGCGTGAAGTGACCTTTTCCCGTTTCTTCACCGAAATGGTCGAGCTGACCATCAACTTTCTCTATGTCAAGGTATTGGCCAAAAAAAGCAAGGCCGCTGTCAAGGAAGGCACCATTGCTCCGGCCACCGAGGAGCAGCTCAAATCGGTGGAGAAAACCTACCGCATGTATGCTCTTGTCTATCCATTTTTCAAGGCCGTTTCCTTTCTCGATACCCTTCTTGTCGGCAGTGAAGGATATGTGACCATGATGGAGGGACGCCGTGATGTCTGAAAACCTGAACGCCGACAGCATGCAACAGCACGGAGAAAACATTCTGGTTACCGGGGCCGGCGGGTTTCTCGGCTATCATGTGGCCAACTATTTTCATGATCTGGGGCACAGAGTGGACGGAATGGATGTCCATTTCCCGCAACACACAGCAGACGGTTCCGTGCCCCGCTTTACGAAACTGTGCCATGACTTTCGCGACTGGGAGAAAACCGAGCAGGCCCTGGCCGGCAAAACAGTAATTTTTCATCTGGCCAGCGCCCACCTGCAGATCAGTCTGGATGAAAAGGAATACTGGGATATCAACGTTCACGGCCTGCGCACCCTGCTGGAAAAAGCACATCAGGCCGGAGTACGCCGTTTTATACATATCAGTTCGGTGGGGGCGTACGGCAAACTGACAACTATCCCTGCCGATGAACAGACCCCCTGTCATCCCCAGTCCATCTATGGCGAGACCAAGCTGGCCGGTGAACAGGAGGTACAACGCGTCTGCGAGGCCTGCGACATGGAATATGTCATCTTGCGGCCGGCCTGGATCTATGGCGCCGGATGTCCGCGTACAGCCAAACTCCATCGGATGCTGAAAAAACGCCGTTTTATCATGATCGGCAAGGGACTCAACAAACGGCATCCCATGTATATCAAGGATATGCTGGAGAGTTTCAGGCTGGCCATGACACGGGATGAACCAGTGGGCGAAATGATGATCATCGGCGGTGACCAGATTGTCACCACCAGGGAACTGGTCAATACCTTTTCCCGGGTCCTGGAATTGCCTGGTCCATTACTTACCTTGCCCTATCCCCTGGGCGTACTCATGGCCACCGTTTCCGAGGCCTGCTTCACCGCACTGGGCAAGGAACCACCTGTCTCCCGAAGAACCCTTGAATTTTTTAACACGGACAACGGGTTTGATATCAGCAAATCCAAAAAACTGCTTGCATTCACCCCACGATATACCCTGGAACAGGGACTGACCGATTACAAAAAAATGCTCAACAGCCGGTAAGCATATCAATGGCAAAAGCACGGCGAAACAGATTCAGGGCCAGATCCGTCAGGCCTGTTCCCCGTTCCCTCACCTGTACAAACCAACTGTCAAGGGTCATAGTCAGCCCGGCCATCACCTTGGGATCATAGACGATACGACTGTTCTCTTTTTTAACATTGCACTCGTGATTGGCACCGGCAAGGGTCATAAAGCGCTTGGGCCAGGAAACACGACAATAGTACCAACGCAGATACCGCCGATCATGACCCAGTTCCCGCTCCCCTTCGATTAAGAAAACAGGCTTATGGGTCCAGGCGCCGAGGGCGGGGAGATCATGGACCATATCCTTGGCAAGGCATTTCCTGCGCCAATACTCCTTGGTGAACCAGCCGGGTAATTCACTGTCGGCATATACCTTCTTTCTGGAATCAAGCAACCAGTTCCAGAATAAATCCACATCCGGCTGATAATGAAAGCGCTGATACACCCGGCGGGGCGGCCCGATCAACACGATTGAAGCTACCCGTTCTTCTTTCAGGCCAACACGGAGAGCAGACTCAGCGCCCATCGAATGACCAATCAGATGAATGGGCCTGGTTCCGACCGCAGGCAAACCCTCAAGGAAGCGCAGGGCGGCACGAACGTCATGGGTTTGATCCAATCCTGCCGCAGTTCCGGCGGCAAAGGGATCAGATGACATCCCAAAACCGGGAAAATCAATCGTCAGAACCAGGTGCCCCTGCCTGGCCAGTTCCGTGGCAAGTACCCTGTACAGGGGGAAATGGCTTCCTTCCGGATAATTACCATGCAATAAAATAATTGCATCATCCTGCTCCATTTCCGGAACAGGATGATAAAGAGTGCCGGCCAGGGACAGCTTGCCCGGTTCTCTCAAAATGGAAATTCGCTCCGTATTGACCTTGAAAAGATATGGTTCAAGTACAGTATCCGGCTGCTTCGACTCGAAATGATACCAACCTTCCGCAATCCAAAGCATTACACCTCCGGCAAGACAGAGCGCTCCTGTTGAGAGAAGCAAAAAATGCCAGAAAGATAATGCAGGAGAAACGGAACCGGTAGTGGTTTTACATGAGAATATGCCCATCCCTCTTAATACTTTTCCGGCCAGCGAGGAGACAACCCAAAGACAGAAATAGGTAAGCGCCAATACAACAACGCAGAACAGAGGTCGAAATCCATAGTGATTACCAAGAGGTGAATTGTACTCAAGGACAACTCCCGGGGACGGCATGACTGACTCGACTCGCAATCCTTTTTCGAATTGCACCACGGCCGTCTGACTGCCATCCGTGGCAATGAAAAGATGTGGAGATATTTCCCGTATAAGGGCGTTATGGACATTGACCAGTCGAATGTTCTCTATCTCCATGGAACCAGCCGCCACAAGACGCACCTTTCTAACCTTTTGGTCAGGAACAAAAAAACGGACAAGATGGTCACCTTTTCCACTGCGCACGGCGCATACCTGATGGCCGATGGACTGAAACCCCTGGCCAAAATCATAAAATATCTGCAGGCTTGCCTGCTCGGTCTGATCGGCTTGAACCGTGATATTAAGATGGGTTGAACGGCACCTATTGCCCAGCATGATGGTTACCGACAAACTGAACACCAAGGACAGGATGAAAAACAGTACAAATTTTTTCTGGTTACTCAACCAGGATTTGTGCGCTGAAATCATAATTGTTTAGTCTGTAATCCAGATCAGATAAACCAGCATGGCTGGACCAGATTGGCCGGCCGCAACAAACAATGAAAATCTCCAGCTCCGGCATGGGCAGCCATGTTCTCCATCGGCGATTTTCGGATAAACCAGCATGGCTGGACCATATTTTACGTCCCAGCCACAACAAATGATGAAAATAGTCCGAAAAGATACAGCTACGCGGGCTATTTTCCGATAAAGGGCAGGCACACTGATACACTAGAGATATTACCGAATTAAGGCTCCCTTGGGTAAAGGTCAGAGGGAGATAGTGGGCTGAAAAATGGAGTGCAGGATGGGAACGTCTATGAAAAACAACAAGGTAATAGCAACGGACATGAACACGCAATACCAGAAAAAACCGCGCTGTCGATAGAGATGTTCCGGGTACTGGGCCGGGCTGTTGTCAAGAAAACCAAGGTGAATATACCAGGCCACAAAACCGGCAATCAAGGGGATGGACAGAATCAGTTCCATGCGATATCGAATCAGAAAAATACCAAAAAAAAGACCAAAGGCCACGGCATAGTAGACAATGCTGATAAGAAGACGTTCTTCAGTATAGTGGACAAAGGAACGACGATAGGCGCCACTCACCTCGGGGCTGTCAATATAACGGTATTCGGCAAATCGCTTGACAGCCATAAAAAAGGCGCCGATCATCCAGTAGGCCAGAAGCAACGAAACCGGCGGCAAAACAGTAATGCCGGTGGCATACCATCCCATGAGCAGACGAAGCGGGTTGTTCACGGATTCACTCAGGACATCAAGATATGGTTTATCTTTGCTTCGCAGCGGTGGAATATTATACACGCATCCCATGATCCAGAGCGTCACGGCCACAGCGAAAAATATTTTTCCCAACAGGGCAGAGATGGCAAAGCCCACGGCAGCAAAAAGCAACCACTGCGCATAGGCAACGGATTTATTGATACGGCCGGACGGCACAGGCCTGTTTTTCTTGACCGGATGCAAGGCATCAAAGGGGGCATCAAGCAGTTCATTGATCACATAATTGCTCGAGGCCACCATGCCGGCCGCAAAAACGGCAAGAGTAATCCTGGCCGCCAGAGCGAGAGACAGCAGATCCGGCCGGACAATCAGGGCCACGATCATGCCTGGAAGCATGAACACATTTTTGAACCAGTGGTCAAACCGGGCAATCTGCAGATATGGTTGAATTTTTTTGGTCATTCTTTACGGTTCATTAACAAAATTGATAAGGTTTGCCGGCAGGGATATTACGCTGTTCTCCAGTATGCCGACCGGCAATTATACCGGGTATATAACGGCATTTGACAGAGGTTGCCGGGGTTGCTGTCCAGAGAAAACTTAGGGTTCGGTCAAAAATAACTTCGCATTCTGAGTTGACACTGCAACATATCTTCAGCCGATCCTCAATCATGAAATCCTCGACGTAGCCCTGCTACGCCTGCGGTTTCATTCAATCAGATCGACTAAATCTATATCACATTGTCCACT
>WGCP01000321.1 GCA_015493715.1 Desulfobulbaceae bacterium | reverse complement strand
TCACCGGAATTAATCTTGCCGATTTCCTTTTTGGTGCGCAGCAGAGGCATCGGGCAACTGAGACCCTTGGCATCAAGTACTGCGACAACTTCCAGTCCGTCAGGCGCTACTTTGTGATCACTCATGTAATCCTCCTGTTCTATAAATAGGATAATAAAAAAAGAAAAATAATAAGATCCGGCTTCATTGACACCTGCACCCGTATTCCGTACTTGGCGGAACTCCCACAGAGTAGATGGGTGCGGCAGATTTTTGTATAGCGGATAGGGCCTGTTCTGTCAAGCAATAAATGAATGATGACTCACGCGAAACATCCACGCAACTCGCTAAAAAAACGACTAAAACATCGCCCTTTAAAATGATTTTCACTCCGTTTGCTACTCCAAATCTCCTTGACAAGAAATGAGGGTAACGGTAAAAGTTGCAGGATCGGCGTAAAAAAAAACAGGCCCTCTTCACCGGGATTGAACAAAACGATCACTAAAACTCCACAGAAAGAACAACTAAATAATATTTTTGTATTTTCATATAATTACTTAACACTTTTGGAGGAGAAAGTATGAGTGATGTGAGCTTTGGCGGCAAAATCAAGGGGCTCTACAAACTACTCTGCGAAAGCGAGTGGAATGCCAACATTACCGGAGTGATTGTAGCGCTCCTCAGCATTCTCATCATGGCCTGGTGGCGGCCATGGGGGGCTGTCGGCGCAATCAGAAACTGGGGCGACTGGATCCTGTACGGGATCGGCATATATTCCAGTGCCCCGAAATCGGCCCTGATCAGTTCCGGATCGGTCATCGGCATCGGTTTTGTCGGCGGCGCCTTTCTATCCGCCTGCCTGGGCGGCCAGTTTGCCTTTCGTTTCCCCCCCTATCGTGAGGTCGTCAAGGCCATTCTTGCCGGTATCTTCATGGGCATCGGCTCCGCCTTTGCCGGTGGCTGCAATGTCGGCGGCATGTACAACGCCATCGGCAATCTGGCGGCCAACGGGTTCACCATGTGGCTTGGCCTGGTTATTGGTGTCGTGTTCGGACTCTGGCTACTGTACAAGGAAATGGAATATGTCACCTGGGGTTCCAGCGGTTCCTGGACCATTGAACTGCCGCGGGCCATCCAGGGGATCCTTGGCCTTGCAGCCATCGCCGCCCTGGTCTATGGGGCAAAATACTATGCCGGTTATGACGGCGACGACAATACCGACTATATCGCCTCTCTCTCCGGTATCCTGCTCATTGCCGCCGGTCTTGGTTATGCCATGCAGCGTGGACGCTGGTGCATGGTCCAGGGGTTTCGCGAGCCCCATATGACGGGAGACTGCACCCTGGCAAAATCCGTGGCCCTGTCGATCTTCATCGTGGCGATCGGCGGTGCCGTTCTTAAGTATGGTGTTCCCATCGCCCATGGCGGCGATCCCGTCCTGGCACCGATCAACTATGTGCGGGGCACCTTTGGCTGGGGTGGCGTTGTCGGTGGTTTTATCTTCGGCCTCGGGGCCATGCTGGCCGGTGGTTGCGGCTCGGGAACACTCTGGCGGCTCGGCGAAGGCCAACTCAAGCTCTGGATCGTAGTCCCTTTTTTCGGCATCGCCAATTCCCTGCTGGTGCACTGGTTCAACGGTATGGAATTTGAAGTCAAGGGCGCAGCACTCAACAACCTGCTCACCCAGGCCCGCTATGGTCTGATCGACTATGATGTCGATGAGATTCGGGAGGCGATTTCTTCCGGTGGTTCTATTGATGTGACCGGGCTGGAACAGGCCGGTCATCTCGGTAAATATATCTACCTGCCCGATGCCATGGGATACGGGTATACCCTGCTGCTGATTGGACTGGCCATGGCGCTCTGGTATGTGATCGTCACCTGGAACGAGGATGCCAACAAACTGATTGTCCCCATGTGATCAGTCTCCGGCATGTTCCGGTACGACTGCATACAGGCGGTATCCTCCGACCGGATGGATACCGCTTTTTTTTCAGAAAGCCTAAAGAAAAAAAATGGAAATGCGCACGCTTATGGTATATTTCATTTTTACCTCAACCCGCATATTTCACAAAGGTCGTCGCGAAAGGTCTGAAAATGCCATGAATGCAAGGAACAGCGCAAAAAGGGCCACAGACATATTGAAATATTTCGAGGAACCCTTTTTGCGCTGTGACACAGCAGGCATGGTATTTTCAGGCCTTGCAGTAGATCGCTTGTGAAATATGCGGGTTAACCCTGCTGCCTGACGTTACTTCATGATGAACGAGAACAACAAGTTACGCAAACAGGTCCTTGCCCGAAGAGACGCCCTGGCGCCGGCCCTGCAACACGACAAATCGCTTCGGATTGGTCGCACACTGCTTGACCTTCCCCTGCTCAACAACTGCGCCACCCTGCTTGTCTATGTCGCCTTCCGCAGCGAAGTCCAAACCCTGCCGATTATCACGACACTGCTTGAGTCAGGGAAAACCGTTGCCGTTCCCCTGACCCTGGTCCGGGAAAAACGTTTGCGCAGTATCATTATCAAGGACCCTGTAAAAGACCTCTCCCCGGGATACTGCGGTATCCCGGAACCCAAAACCTCGCTTATCCACCATAAAACCATTGATCCCACCGCTATTGACCTGGTCATTGCACCGGGCTCGGTTTTCGACCGACAGGGCGGCAGACTCGGCTACGGCGGCGGCTACTATGACCGCTTTCTCTCCACGGAGGCGCCACAGGCAGCACGTATCGCCCTGGCCTATGAACTCCAGATAGTCGACAAAATCCGCCTTGAACCCCACGATCAGACCATGGACATGATTATCACCGAAAACAGTGTTTACACCTGCCGGAGGACCTGAAAATGCGCACAACCGCAATCTACCGCGACAACCTTTTCCTGGCCCATAATCCCGGATCCGATCATCCGGAATCTCCGCAAAGGCTCCGGGTCATTTTTGATGAACTTGATAAAGAGGAGGTCGGAAGCCGCTTTGTCTATCCGCAGTTTGAACCTGCCTCTCCCGCCATTATCGAACTCAACCACACGCCCGAGCTGATCAAACGTGTTGCCGCCACTGCGGGCAAGGAGCATGCCTATCTCGATGCCGATACCAGAACCTCGGCCGACTCATATGATGCCGCCTGTCTTGCCGTCGGCGCTCTGATCGATGGTATCAGGCGTCTTGAAAGCGGGGAAATCGACAACGGTTTCTGCCTTGTCCGGCCGCCCGGCCACCATGCCGAGCATGACCAGTCCATGGGGTTCTGCCTGTT
>WGCP01000320.1 GCA_015493715.1 Desulfobulbaceae bacterium | reverse complement strand
TTCAAAACGATACTGATGCAGAATTATATAGCCAATCTAACTTTCTGTTTTCATGATTTTTCAAGGTCTTGGCTCAATTGACCAACGAGTTTAGAAGTAGGTTAACTCGCCGTTGGAAAAGCAATTAAAACACCATAAACTAGCGCCATTCTACTCTGACCCCATTTGGCGTCTTTTTGCCGTTTCTTTTCTTTTTATCGTGGTCTGTGTCTCCGATTATTCTTCGATTGTGCTCTCATTGCCTTCTCTACCCCTGCGCAGTTATTCCGGGAAACACGCTCAGCGGGATCCTGACGATAGTATTCCTTCAAAACACGATAAAGGTCCGGCGCATGCTTAATCATTAACTGCGGTTGATCAAAGAATTGCTCCGTGGCGACTGCGAAGAATTCTGCTTCGTTAGTCGCAGCATAAGGATCGAGAAAAGGTTTTTTAACTTTTCCACTGCTATGTTTGAGACGTAGATATTCACGGGAACATGTTAGGACCCAATCACGGTATTCAGCCCGGTCTCTCAGTGGGGGTGTCCCGTCAGCCGCACCGTCCAGCATGTCAAGTTTATGAGCAAATTCGTGGTAAATAACATTGTGACCGGACTCAGGGTGGCGACCTCCGCGCAGGGCTGCATCCCATACAATAATTACCGGTCCTTGCCGAAACGCCTGCCCAATAATTGGAAATGCAGGTTCCACTGGTGTGGAGGTAATTTCAAAGAAACCCGGCTTGCGTTGCGGCGGAACAACGGTGGTGGGATAAACGATGATGGATTCAACATTTTTGTAGTAATTATGGGGCAGACCCAGAAGAAGCAGACAGGCCTGAGCGGATATAGTGACGCGGATCTCGTCAGTAAGTTCCAGTCCGCCGGCTCCCTCCCAATATTTTTCAGCAATAAAGACCTGGATCAAGGCACGTAGGTGAGCACGCTCGTCATCATCCAGAATGCAGTAGTGGGCGACATTATGGCGGATTATGTCCTCCCATAAGGGGGGGAATGGAGCCTGGGTAAGCTTCTTCCGGCGACGATCGATAAACCAACGAAACATTGATATCTCCTACCGTTATTTTTTTCCGTCAACTCATCCCCTCATTAGATGGGACTGCCCAACAAGTTGCTCCATAGCCAATTTAGCTACAACCTATTGATTTTTCGTTGCCCGGTTCTTCATTGAGAGAAGATCCACTGAGAATAAACAGGGGATGGAATTAGAAAATAACCGCCCAATCCCGAGGTGAGGAATGCAATCACTGCCCACTCTTTTCCGTCGGTCTTCCACTCTCACGCTCAAGAATTTTTTTCAGGGCCACGATTACCTTGCTTGCCTCTTTTTTCATCAGGCCGGCAACGCTTGTTTTTCGGTAATATTTCTTGAGAAAATTCCTGAAATGCTTGCTGTCCCAGCCGAGATCGCGGACAAGGTATTTGATGTAGAGTTTTTGCCGGAAGGTGATGCCGTCTCTGCTGTCCCGGTAATGACGGCTCCTGGTAAAATAGCGCATCAGGCGGCTAAATCCCCGGTCATCGAGGTCTTTTGCCGAACTGACCCCGGCCTCCCGCTTCAGGATGTCCCGATACTCGTCATCGGTGAGGCCCTGTTCCTTTTTGACAATGTGAATGACCGCCAGCTTTTTATTGTCAATGCCCATGGCCGTTCCCCTGTATCTTCTATTCTCTTTCCAGCTCCCACCACTGTTTCATCATCTCCCGGCAGAAGGCGGGCAGATCCGACGGGATTCTCGAGGTAATCAGGTTGTTGTCGACCACGACTTCCGCATCCTGGTATTCGGCCCCTGCATCCTTCAATTCCTCCGCCACCCCCTGGTAACAGGTGGCCTTTCTGCCGGTGAGGACGTCGGCGGATACAAGGATCTGCGGGCCATGGCAGATAGCGGCCACTATCTTTTCCTTGGCAAAAAAATGGCGGACGATTTCCAGGAGTGGTTCCAGTTCCCGCAGCTGGGCCGGGGCCTTGCCGCCGGGCAGGATGAGCAGGTCATAATAGTCGGGCACAAGGGCCTCGAGAGAAAAGCCGGCCGTCACGGTATAGCCGTGCTTGCCGGTGATCACCCCAACCTGGGCCGAGGCGATATCGACCTCGATATTCTCTTCGAGAAGCCGATACCAGGGCACCAGCAGTTCCGTATCTTCAAACTGATCTCCACTGACGATAAGCGCTTTCACAATGTGCTCCTTTTTTTGTTATGCCTGAATTATTACCCCTTGATGACGGCAAGAGGCCGCAGGGTGACAATTACCTCTACCAGATCCAGCTGATTTTCAATGACCTG
>WGCP01000319.1 GCA_015493715.1 Desulfobulbaceae bacterium | reverse complement strand
GTCCGGGTTGATTTTCTCTATGACACCTTAAGTGTTCGAAAGAAGGCGATTATAAATATTGTCGGTACGTTGTTTTTTCTCATGCCGGTTGCCCTGTTGATATTTTTTGGTTCCTTTGAGTTTGTGAAAGATTCCTGGGAAATCTGTGAAATATCTGAAGATCCCGGAGGATTACCCTGTCGATGGCTGATAAAGGGTATGATTCCTGTTGGCTTTGGATTTCTTCTTTTCAGTGCTGTTGGATATATCCTGCAAAATATCAGAATATACAGGGAGGCAAAGAAATGATAGGCCTTATCATGTTTCTTGCAGCCCTGGTGCTGCTGGTCGTCGGTTATCCCGTGGCCTTTACCTTCGGAGCCGTTGCCATGTTTTTCGGAGCAATCGCCTCCTTTGTGCAAATGCTCCCGGATCCGACCTTTTCAGGAGTGGCGGAAGAGTTTTTTCTTATGTTTTCCATGATGCCCTTTCGTATTTATGCCATTATGACAAATACTATCCTGATGGCCATTCCGCTTTTTATCCTCATGGGTATTGTCCTTCAAAAATCAGAACTTGCTGAACGATTACTTGAGTCAATGGGAATTTTGTTCGGAAAAATTCGCGGCGGAGTCGCTATCTCAACGGTGCTTGTCGGTACTTTGCTTGCTGCATCAACCGGTGTTGTCGGCGCTTCGGTGGTCGCCATGGGCGTTATTTCCCTGCCCGTCATGCTTAAATACGGATATTCAAAAAAACTTGCCACCGGCACCATCTGTGCATCCGGCACCCTGGGCCAGATTATTCCCCCCTCTATTGTTCTTATTATTCTGGGTGACGTCTTTCAGTTGCCGGTGGGGGATCTTTTTCAAGCCGCGCTTGCCCCCGGACTTGTCCTTGTCGGTTGCTATATCCTCTATATACTTGTTATTTCTTTTATCAAACCGGAACTTGCCCCAGCAATAGAGGTGGGTGATGAAAAGAAAACCATCGTGATAAAAAAGGCTCTGCTCGCCATTATTCCCACCCTTTCTCTAATCATCATGGTTCTGGGCTCTATCTTTGCCGGCATTGCAACCCCTACGGAATCGGCATCCGTCGGCGCACTGGGCTCGCTTGTCCTGGCTGCGTTATATAAAAAACTCAACTTGAAAATTGTCAGGGAATCCGCCCTGGAAACAGTTAAAATAACCGCCATGGTCTTTGCCATACTGATCGGGGCAACTGCCTTTTCCATGGTCTTTGTCTATACCGGTGCCGACAGCCTGGTTGAACAGTTCATGTTGGCATTGCCTGGTGATAAATGGGGTTTTCTCCTGCTTTCCATGCTGTCCATCATGCTTCTCGGTTTTTTTATCGATTTTATTGAAATTTCCTACATTGTCGTGCCTATCTTGCTTCCCATTGCCGACAGCATTGGTATCAACCCCATGTGGTTTGCAATCCTCATTGCTATGAACCTGCAAACGTCTTTTCTTACGCCGCCCTTTGGGTTTTCTCTCTTTTACTTAAAAGGGGTCTGTCCGCCGGAGGTGAGTACCGTCGACATTTATAAGGGAGTAATCCCGTTTATTTGTATTCAGATGGCCGTGCTTGCCTCCATCGTAATTTTTCCGGGACTTTATGGGTTCTGATGTTGGGTATTCACTGTGAACCACTGCCTGATATGGAGGGCACCATGATAAAACGGCATGTTTCCTGCATTTTCCTGCTCACGGCATTGTTATTACCGTCTCTTTTTCCTGTCATTCCTTCTTGGTATTTGTGCCGGGCCCATGCCGCCGGAAGTCCTACTCATGAAGACGGTATGGAGACCTTAATTCGTCAAAAAAGAACGACCGATTACCCGGCAATGGTGAAACATAGAATGATCAGGGCCCTTGTTCCACCGAGTAAGACCTTCTTTTTTGTTGATCAGGGGCAAAAGCGCGGTCTGACCTATGAAGCCTTGATGCATTTTGAAAAATTCATTAATAAAAGGCGGAAAAATAAACATCTACAAATAAAAATCATAACAATCCCCACGTCACGGAAAAATCTTTTGGCTGATCTCATTGCCGGGTACGGAGATATTGCCGCCGGCAATCTTACTATCACCCCGGCCCGCAGTAAACGTGTCGATTTTTCCACTCCTCTACTTACCGGCATAAACGAGATTATTGTTACCCATAAGCCCGACCCCGATCTTCACAATCTGTTTGACCTTGCCGGCCGGAAGATATTTGTCCGCAAAAACTCCAGTTATTATGAATCGTTGCAGCGTCTCAATACAAGCCTGTCTGAGCTGGGGAAAAAAACTGTTCGCATAAAGCTTGTTGATGAATATCTGGAGGATGAGGATCTTCTTGAAATGGTGAATGCCGGATTGATTCCAATGATCATTGTTGATCAACCAAAAGGGGAGTTTTGGGCAAAAATATTTTCCAACATAAAACTGCATCCACAGCTTAAATTGCGAACAGGCGGCAATATTGCCTGGGCGGTCCGGAAGAATTCACCCAAGCTCAGGAAGATAATAAATGCCTTTGTCCGAAAAAATAAAAAGGGGACATTGACGGGCAATATTCTCTATAATCGTTATTTAAAAAATACGGATTATGTACGGAATAACATAAGCACCGGTGAACGCAAAAAATTTGAACAAACAGTCAGGTTATTCAAAAAATACGGCCGTAAATATGATTTTCCTTACCTTCTGCTCACGGCCCTTGCCTACCAGGAATCAGGTCTTGACCAGAAAAAAAGAAGTCATGCCGGCGCCATTGGTATCATGCAGGTTCTGCCCAAAACCGCCTCTGATAAAAATATAGGCATTCATCATATCAACAAGATAGAAAACAATATCCACGCCGGGAGTAAATATTTGCGTTTTATGAAAAGCAGGTATTTCTCCGATGGATCGCTTGACGAGCTGAATAGGGATCTTTTTACCATTGCAGCCTATAATGCCGGACCGGCACGCATTGCGAAATTGCGCCGGGAGGCAAAACAAAGAGGACTTGACCCGAATGTCTGGTTTAATAATGTTGAAGTGATTGCGGCCAGGAGAATCGGTAGGGAGACAGTGCGTTATGTCAGTAATATCTATAAGTATTATGTAGCATATAAACGCATTGATCAACAGGAGGCAAGAAAGCAAAAGGAAAAAAGTATGTTGAAGAATAGGCATGACCGTTTATAACCTCGTCAGTTTTATGATCGTTGAAAAATTGTCCGTATCATCTGATCTTGCCTCAACACTTTGCCTGTTCACCAAAGTCGGCAATGTCGGCATGGTTAATCGGGGATAAGAGGGAATACCTGAATGGGGCAACAAAAAAACATTCTGACCGGTACGGATCGTGTCATTCTCTCCGTGACCTGTTATGGGCATTTTCTCTGTCATTTCAATATGCTGGTTTTTCCAGCTATTCTTCTTCCCCTTTCCGGTCTCTTGCAGATGTCCATGGCCGATACTCTCAATCTGGCCTTTTTTATGTATCTGCTGATGGGGTTATCGGCTCCTTTCTGGGGATATATAGCCGATAAAATCGGCGCTATACCGTTACTTGCCCTCTTTTATGTCGGGGCCGGCTGTAGTGGGCTGATGGCTGCGTTTTTTATTGACTCTCCTGTGGCCCTCAAACTGGCGCTTGCCGGTATAGGTTTATTCTCAGGAATTTATCATCCTGCCGGGCTTGGCTGGATAGCTTGTTGTGTGACGAAAACTTCAACCGGCATGGCGTATAACGGTATGTTCGGTAACCTTGGTCTTGCCCTTGGCCCTGTCCTGGCGGGAGTGGTCAATTATCTTTTTGGTCCTGCCGCCGTGTATGTCGGCCTTGCTCTATTGAATTTCTTTGGATTGTTTTTACTCATACGGGCCGGAGGGGCAACCAGACGGGTGGCACATGTTGTACGAAAAAAAAGCAATGGAGCTTCCTGGTCCGGTTTTGCAATTCTGCTGGTGGCAATGATGCTTGGCGGCATTGTCTATAGGGGCGCAACCGTTACCTTACCTGCACTTTTCCAGGTCCGTGGTGTCGGCATCTTTGACTGGCTGTCAGGTTTTTCTCATTTTCCTCTTTCTGCAAATGTGGTGGCGACCGGCATAACCTCTTTTCTCTATCTTGTCGGGATGCTGGGACAATATTTCGGCGGAAGAGTAGGGGAGCGATTTGACTTACGCTGGAGTTATTTTTGTTTTCATCTGTTGACGATACCTGCGGCATTGGTCATGGGACTATTGTCTGATATTCCTCTCGTTGTTCTGGCAATATATCATTCATTTTTCCTGCTTGGCATGCAGCCGATTGAAAATACTCTCGTCGCCAGGTTGACACCACCTGAAATGCACAGCTCTGCATATGGTATGAAATTTGTATTAACTTTTGGAGTGGGAGCTGTTGCCGTCCAGATCGTGCGTCATGTGGAGCAGGCTTTGGGAATCCAGTATGTCTTTCCGGTCCTGGGCTTGATTTCCATACTGCTTGTTTCAGTTATTGGAGTGCTCATATACAAGGTACCTGCACAACGTTCATAGAGGTTTCTACTATTGGTAGTTTAATGTATATCAAAGAAAATTTTTGAATCAATAAGTTCATTTACAACAATAAGGATATGGATTATTGTTTCTTTAAATGTGAGCATACACAAAATTCCGACGGATAACCGCCATGAAATTCACCAAAATATTGTTGAACCCTTTTATTATTCTATCTTTTTTTTGTCTCGTTCTTTTTCCCCCCTTGGTTCATGCCGCAGGCGGAGACGATTCAACGGATTTTCTCAATGATGATTTCTACACGGATACGACTGATGTCGTCCCGGAAACAGGGGATCCCATCGAGCCCTTTAATCGAGCGGTTTTTCAGCTCAATGATCGTGCCTATACCTATGTGTTTAATCCCATAGCCAAAGGCTACAGCACCGCCATTCCATTTGATATCCGTCATATCATAGATAATTTTTTCGCCAATCTTGAGGAACCGGTTGTTTTTATCAACTGCCTTCTGCAGGGTCGTTTTTCTGATGCCGGATCAACCTTCGTCAGATTTCTTGCCAACAGTACCATCGGCGTCGGCGGTCTTGTTGATTTCGCCAACAGGGAAATCGGCTTTGAGCCGGTGGAGGCAACCCTTGGTGAGACATTGGGCGTATGGGGAATTGGTGATGGTTTTTATCTGGTTGTACCGTTTTTCGGGCCGTCTACCCTGCGGGATTTTACCGGAACCGTTATCGATAGCCTTGCATTGACCCCTTATTACATATATATCGACAAATTTAGTGTAAAAACAGGAATTTATGCTGAAAAAACAACCAACGATCTTTCTATGCATCTCGGCGAATATGAGGATTTGAAAAAATTAAGCTTTGATCCCTATGTCGCCTTGCGAAATAGTTATTTTCAGTATCGAAAAAAAATCAGAGATCATCGGGTATTTCTTGAGAGTGAGTGAACCTGATCTCTACGATTGTTCCTGATTCCATGTATCCTTTGTTTGTTCTTGTATCCCCATATCAAAATCTTTTCGCCCTGTATACCCCTGAGGGCAAACTATAACTACATAAATAAACGTTATTTTTACATTATAACTTACAAAGAAAAATGAAGAAAAAACTATTTGTTCAGATAACTCTTGCTTGTTTTTTCCTGGTCCTTCCCTTGGTCTCTCATAGCGTCCAAAGACCTGATCCAACGGAACAGATGAAGCCGTTTGTTCGCAAGGTTATGAAAATACTAAAAAATGCTGATTTTAAGGCAGATCCGAAGTGTATTATCTGCCAACGTCTTATTGATGTTTCCCGGGAACGTTTTGACTTTAATGAGATGTCGAAAAGGGTGCTTGGCAGGACCTGGCGTAAATTGAACAAAGAAGAACGCGATAATTTTGCCGATCTCTTTACCCGGCTGTTACAATATGCCTACATCGGAAAACTGGAAAAGTACACCGGCCAGAAGGTTATTTTTAAAAGTGAACGTATCAGGGGAAAACGTGCCGAGGTACAAACCGAACTCAGTGATGGCCAACAATCGGTTGCCGTTTCCTACATTATGTTGCTTGAAGGCGACCAGTGGATGATTTATGATGTTATCATTGAAGGGGTAAGTCTCGTCCGTAACTATATGGAGCAGTTTAAGGAAATATTGCGCAAGGAAAAGTATAGTGGGCTTGTCACGCAGATTGAAAAAAAGGTCAAACAGCTTGAAGAAGAACGTAAACAGCGATTTTCGCAGAAAAATAAATAACTTTTTGCCTGGTTCTTCCTGTGATTGATATTAAAAATTATCTGCATGAAAAACAGTTGTTGGTAGTGCAGGCATTGGATAAACTAATGTTGTCGCCTGAGGGCGACTTTGCCGACCATGTCACCTGCATGCGGTATAGTCTTTTTGTGGGTGGAAAACGGGTTCGCCCGATTCTTTGTCTTGCCGCAGGAACCTGTATCAGCGGAAAGAATGATATTGAAATGCGCTTGCTACCAGTAGCCTGTGCACTGGAATGTATCCATACCTATTCACTTATTCATGATGATCTGCCGGCTATGGATAATGATGATCTGCGTCGAGGTCATCCGACCTGCCATAAAAAGTATGGTGAGGCCGAGGCAATTCTGGCCGGTGATGGTCTGCTGACCTTTGCTTTTGATCTGCTTTCAAACCCGGTACATGCACGGGGCCTGAGTGATTCGGCAAGGCTTGCTATCGTGCATACCATTGCTAGGGCTGCCGGTTCACTCGGCATGGTCGGCGGCCAGGCTCTTGACATGGATGGAGAAGGTAAAAAGCTTTCTTTTGACCAGTTAAAAACCATTCATCGAAACAAAACCGGAGCACTTATCACGGCCTCGGTTCTCAGCGGTGCTCTCGGGGCAGGAGCTGATGCCGATCAGCTAAGGGCGATGCAGGTATTCGGCGACAATATCGGACTCGCCTTTCAGATTGTTGATGATTTACTTGATGTCATTTCCACCACGGAGGAGTTAGGCAAGACCGCCGGAAGTGATGCCCGGCACAATAAAGCCACCTATCCTGCATTTTTTGGTGTTGATAAAACCAGGAAGATGGCCGAACAGGCTGTGCAGACAAGTCTGGATGCTCTCTCCATTTTCAGCGACAGAGCTGATCCCCTCCGCGCTCTTGCTCAATACATTGTTGATCGGACAAAATAAAAGCCCACGGTGAAGCACAATGTATTTTTGATCAAGTTGTGCACTTGAGGTGGCCTCGAATGATATCCTGCCTTGCCTGGCACAGCTGGTTATCAAAAAGTTCCGTCCTCAACTTTAACCATTCGTCTGCCGGACCACCTCTATTCCCCCACCATCCCGTATTTCGTCCCCTTACCTGTTTGTCTCCATATCCATCCGAGTAATTGTTTTTTGTTTCTCTCGTTGTAAGCGAGATTATGTGAGTGAATACGGATCATTTTTTGCATAATAGTAAAAATAAAGGCGTTTAAGTCGGAATATTGTCTTCGACATTCGCAGGAATGTTTTTGGATCCTGCAAAAAAAAGACGAAAGCAGTGAATTGACCTAATTTCAGACCTCCCGACCTCAAGGATTTTGTTATGACACCAGATCGTAAATCAAGCGCAATTCCGTACCGGGAAATTTCTCTCTTGCTTCATTCAATTCGCGGAAAAGTTTTTTGATCGATTCAGCGCTACAGTTATTGGCCGGCTGGTGCAGG
>WGCP01000318.1 GCA_015493715.1 Desulfobulbaceae bacterium | reverse complement strand
GAGACAGGATAATGGTAAGGACTGACAAATCGTCCCTTTCACATGGAAGTCGAAGCAGCCGTTCCAGGGTTGCCAGAAAAATTTTTTCGGCATCATCAATGATGAGTACTACCCGCTGCCCATATTTTTTTCTCCGTTGTAACTGCCGGGCCAACTCGGCAACCAAATCGGTCTGATCGCTCCCGGCCTCCATCCCCAAATCCAGGCAGACAAGCCGTAGAAGGTCATCAAAAGAACCGATTGGGTTGTCGATATATATAACTTCAAATTCCTGCGGTAAACGCCCGGTCAATACCTTTAACAACAGGGTCTTGCCGCTGCCCTCATTGCCGATAAGTTTGATAAAAACTCTACCATGTTTGATATCATCTTCAAGTTGCGCACAAATATGTTCTCTATCGCCATCGGGGAAAAAAACTTGGGGATCGATAGCCTCACTAAAAGGCGAGGTTTGCAGTTGAAAATGTTCCAGGTACATGAAAATTACCAGACGTAGAAGTAGCAGCCAAACGACCGGACGAGAATAATTCAGTGACATTATACGGGTAACGGCACACCCGAAACCACATAATAGAATACATAAGAGTACTTTGAAAATTAGAATTTTCGTTCGAGGTCAAGAAGCAGGAAAATTAAAAAGCGCAACACATTAGATATATGTGGGCATTTTTCATTTTTCTGTGATGCTGAGATCGGGCGAAAAGGCAATTTTTCAAAGTAGCCATAATTATCAAACAGTTGATCTCTTCTGTAAACTCCTTTTTTCAGCTTTTTTATCTTTTCTTCCAGTCCGCATAACCAAAAGCCGGCAAAAGAAGGAAAATCAATCCTCCATATCATGAAAAAATATCCGGCTGGCCCTGCTGTCATCCTTCCAGCAAACCAGCCATCTTTTTTATTTTCACCAAGGACTTGATGGGTTAGTTTGTCCTGTGGGGCAGGCAACCATTTTTGTTACCAATACACCTGCAATCCAGGTTAGCGAGAGGAAAACAACATCCCGAACCACAAATTTACACACAACCTCAACCTATTATGAATGGCGCAGAACTGCTTGTACAGGCACTGGAAAACGAGGGGGTTACCTGCATATTCGGTATTCCCGGAGAAGAAAATCTTGCCTTTCTGGAGGCATTGCGAACCTCAACAATCAAGCTTGTCCTGACCAGACATGAGCAGGCAGCGGGTTTTATGGCGGCAACCTACGGCAGGTTGACGGGCAAGCCCGGGGTCTGCCTGGCCACCCTTGGACCCGGGGCAACCAATTTTGTCACCAGTGTGTCCCATGCCCTGCTTGGTGGCATGCCCTGCCTGTTTATTACCGGCCAGAAACCGATCAAAAAATCCAAACAGGGCCGGTTTCAGATTATCGACGTGGTTCGCATGATGGAACCCATTACCAAGATGACTCGTCAGATCGTAGGCGCCGACTCAATTCCATCCCTTGTCCGGGAGGCCTTTCGCGTAGCTGTCCAGGAAAAGTCAGGGCCGGTTCATCTCGAGTTGCCCGAGGATATCGCCGCCGAAACAACTCACGCCTCTGTCTTTCCCGTCACCAGGGTCACCAATCCCCAGGTCTCCGAGGCTGTCATTGCCGATATCATCCCGATACTCACCAAGGCAAAGAATCCCCTGTTGCTTATCGCCGCAGCGGCCAACCGCAGGCGCACCTGCAGTGCCATTGAAGATTTTATCGAACGAACCGGCATCTATTTCTTCAGCACGCAAATGGGAAAAGGAGTGGTCAACGAATACCACCAGCGATGCCTTGGCACGGCCGCCCTTTCCGATAACGACTATCTCCATTGTGCCATTGACCGGGCCGATCTTATTATCAATGTCGGCCATGATGTTGTGGAAAAGCCTCCCTTTTTCATGACGAGAAATGGGGTCAAGGTCGTTCACGTCAACTATTTCAGGGCTGCCATCGATGATGTCTATTTCCCCCAGCATGAACTCATAGGCGATATTACCCATACCATGCGTGAACTGGCGGGCCGGATAGCACCCGATTCTCTTGCAGGGGATGGGTATTTTACCAGAATAAAACAGGAAATCGAAAAAAATATTTTCCAGCGACGGCCGGACGAATCCGTTCCCTTTACTCCCCAGCAACTTGTATCGGTAATCCGGGAAAATCTCCCGGAAGACTCTATCCTCTCCCTGGACAACGGCATGTACAAGATCTGGTTTGCCAGAAATTACAAGGCCACCAATCCCTCTTCCATTCTCCTCGACAATGCATTGGCTACCATGGGCGCCGGCCTTCCCGTGGCCCTGACGGCAAAGATGCTGCATCCTGAAAAAAATGTTGTTGCTGTCTGTGGAGACGGAGGTTTCATGATGAACTCCCAGGAGTTGGAAACAGCCGTCCGTCTGGGGCTTGACCTGGTGGTCCTGCTGCTACGCGACAATGCATTTGGCATGATCCGCTGGAAGCAGGCAGGTATGAAT
>WGCP01000317.1 GCA_015493715.1 Desulfobulbaceae bacterium | reverse complement strand
AAATATCAGCGGCCGGATTTTATGACAAAGGAACGGTAAATTGGTATCGGAAAATTTTTAACCAGAAACAGCCCGGCCGCCACGAAACACTTACCGATTTAGATTTTTTATTGGAATGGGGGTTTGTCAAAGAGATTGATGAAAAGCTGGTTCCAACCAGGGCTGCTGTGCTTTTATTTGGCAAAGGCCGATATGTTCGCCAGATTCTGCCCAGGGCCGTGGTTGACTATCAGAGGATAGATTCAAAATTTAACGAATGGTCTCCTGAAAAACGTTGGGATGACAGAATGGTATTTGAGGAGAATATCATTCAGACCTGGCTGGGATTAGTGGAAAAATACATGCGTCTTTCAGAAAGTTCTTTTTCTGTTGACCCAGCTACTCTAAGACGAACTGATGATCCACCTGACTATATATCCTTCCGTGAAGCCGCTATCAATCTGCTGATACATCAGGATTACGGAGACCACTCAAGAAAACCGGTAATCAAATTTTTGGTAACGTAGAAAAGAGGAGACCTGTGACATAAAATGAAAAAAGTGCCCTCCAATTTATGATAGTATAGTTTTGGAAGAAACAAATAACACCTAAATCCTGCGATTAGTTGAAGATAAATCACGGAAATGGTAATATCCTCAAAGTGTTAACAACCAAATTAGCAAATAGAGGACTCACCATTTCCATGAAGAAAAAACAGAATAATCGATCTGCTCGAGTATCGCCAAGGAAAATTGAAATTAATCAGGGAGCCAAAGGACTTACGGCCCAAGCTGGCTTGATTCCGGTGGTTAAGTTCCTGCACCAACTGAATGTCATCGGGATCGTCAAGGAAACTATCGACCATGAACGAGGTGCGACAGCTCTTTACGATGCCGTGGACGCCATATTTCTTCCACTGGTTGCGATCATCGGTGGAGCACGTTCTATCCGTGCTATTGTGACTATATGGTCTGACAGTATACTCTGCCGGGCTGCCGGCTGGTTGAATATCCCGGATGAAACAACCTTTGGTCGTCTATTTCGAACCTTCAGCCATCGCCATATTGCTGAAATGGAAGTTCTGAATCATCGTCTTCGTGGAAAGGTCTGGCGTAAGGCTCTTCGAGCCGGAACAAGTAAAGTCAGTGTTGATCCTTGCAAAATCATTGACGTGGATTCCACGGAGAAAACAGTTTACGGTACACAGGAAGGAGCTGCCAAGGGATACAATCCTCATAAACGAGGAGCCGTATCGTATCATCCGTTACTTGCTTTCTGTGTTGATACAAAAGAAATTCTCCAGGGATGGTTGCGTTGTGGCAATGCCTATACCAGCAATGGAATCGTTGAGTTCACAAGGCAACTGCTTGCCCATCTCCCCAATCGGACTCGTATCCTGTTTCGGGGTGACAGCGGCTTTTTCGTTGGGCCGTTATTTGATCTTCTCGACAAGGGCGGTCATGGTTACCTGGTGAAAGTCAAACTCAAGGGACTTGCCAAGTTGCTCTGTGGCCAAAAGTGGGATCCCGTTCCCGGTAAAGCAGGTTGGGAGCAGTGTTCATTTTTTTATCAATGCACTACTTGGTCTACAGCCAGATTATTTGTTGCCGTACGCCAGGAGAAACCTGCAGACCCAACAAAACCCGCCACCTTGTTTGAGGTGAAGGAATACGATTACTTCTGTTATGTCAGCACTGACAACGATGATCCGTGGGCTGTTCATAAACAGTATGGGCAAAGGGCAACCTGTGAAACCTGGATTGAGGAAGCCAAGAACCAAACTGCCCTTGCTCACATCAAGACCGCTGATTTCTGGGCAAACAGTGTGCTGTTTCAAAGTGCAATTCTGGCTTATAATACTATGCGCTGGATGGCCCTGTTAAGCGGGGATAGGGTTTTGCGCCGCTGGGAGCCGGGAACTATCCGAACATTTCTCATTCGGATGGCGGCAAAGTTTACAACTGGAAGCCGTCAGCAAAAGCTGACTGTTCCTGAACGAATGCTCTATTCGCCGCAGTGGGCGGCTTGGGTTGCAGTCGGAGATAACTGACCACTCAATCCAGCAAAAACAAAACGGATTTGTCACATGGATAGGAGAAGTGCGTCCAGAGCTGGCTGGCAAAGGCTTTTCCTATCCATCCCTGTCGATTTTATCAGGAAATACCATTGCGAGTCCGGCGTAATAGTCGTTCCGGCGCTATCATTTAATAATGATTCTTAACAAGACCTCCGCTTTGTGGAGCTGAATGACCAAATTGAGCTCAAAAAAAACTAACTGCAGGATTTAGGTAACAATCATAGCAAAGGAAGGCACTATGGGAATGATCCCACAATGTAAAGGTATCAGTATTAATTTTGATTGTCAATTTGAGGTTTTTTTGAAGGACAGCCGTATCTCTACAATACTTTCTGCTTATTCAGCACTTTTACCGCACTTATT
>WGCP01000316.1 GCA_015493715.1 Desulfobulbaceae bacterium | reverse complement strand
TTTTCGGTTGTGGGTATCGGACCTGCTTTTCACGTTGGATTACGGGTCTACTTCAACAACTCCTGTGCCTTGACAGGTCGGACAGGGTTGTTCCGGTTCACACTGACATTCATTCCAGTCGTCGCCGTCCTGAGTGCCCCGCCATTCACTGTCACAGACACAGGTTCCGGGGATCTTTTTGTTGCCGTGACATTGCGGGCATTCTTTACTTTTCTTTTGCCTGGTCATTGGGTATCTCCAGTCTAAGGGGTCCGGGGAAAATAACTATTCCTTCCTGCTTTTGCTCTAGCTTCTGCGTTCTCAAAAAAACTACTTGTCAACAACATACGCCGAATTTTACGCCTTGTATCCGAAGCAGAGAACGGTGTATTGCGAGATAAGGAATAGAAATTAAATAACCTGAACATCTCGCATCTCATCTTCAGGCCATCTTTGACCGCTTTTCAATCACGAAATCCTCATCGTAGCCCTGCTACGTCTGCGGTTTCGTTCAATCAGATCGATCAAATTTGACCTAAAGCTGAGCACAATATTGTCCACGTTATTTAATCACTGTTCCTAATTATTTTTTTACGTGACCCTGAAATACTTTTTCAGTCCTGCCGGAGTGAGAATTACTCAGTCCAGGCAGGGAAAGGAAAATATGGAAATATTGACCGGTGATGACGATCCTCATCGCCGGTCAACCGGTTGCGGATATTACTGGATAAGACGATAGGGATAAGCCCGTTTTGTCCAGGTATTCTCAGGATACTCCCTTTTTAACTGTTCGTAGGCCTCTTTAAGGGGTTTGGGATCACTACTGCTCTTGTAACGTGCGACCCCTGTCTGAAACAGGGCTTCGGGCGCGGTATCGCTGTCTGCATGGTCAGCAAGAATTGTGGCATAATGATCAAGTGCCTTAGTGAAGTCATCCTTGTGAAAATACATGTTGCCGATACCTAAAAGCAGCGAAGGAATGAATTCTTCAGGGCTAAAAAAACCGACGGTTGCCTGGTGCGTACGGCCCTCCCTGTCAAGAATAAAAAGCGCCGGCGTCCACGCCACACCGTATTCGTCGGCCAATGGTTGCTGGTCGGAGGGGATCCGTAAAGGAATCAGATTCCGATTCATATAGGTAATGACTGCTTCATCGGGATACGTAACTGCATCCATCTGTTGGCAGCCGATTCAATTTGGATTGAAAAAGTCCAGTAAAATTGCTTTGTTTTCTGCTTTCGCCCGGTCAAGGGCCTGCTCCAGCTCCGTCAGCCAGTTAATTGCTGCCATGGTTGAACCTCCTGTTGATAAGGCTTGAAAGCCCCGTTTGTTGAAAAACGGATTGTCCGCTCCCCTTCTCAGTAAAATAGGGATGCGTGTAAAATTCCCTGCCGACACACTCTTTCTGTGAAATATTTTTTACCACAAAATAGGATAAAAAAGTTTCCGCACGTATGCCGGGGGGATTCCATATATACAAGACATGTAATGAGTAACCTGGAAATGTCAATTCGTAATTTATCGGATAAATGGATATTTACTCTGCCTGGAAAGCTGACCGTTGAATGGGCCGAAATGTATCATACCCTTGACCATGGAACATAGTGGCATTATCTTTCTTGTTAAGAGGTTAGGTTGTCCCCCGATTTCGGCAGAGGTGAAAAAACGAGGTGATCAATATGCACCATCGAGGGCATGATTGTTGTTGGTTCAAGTGATTTTTAATCAGGGAAAAACAGGAGGAAATTATGCATGATAAACAGGAACTGTGTTCAAGAATTGTAGATATGTATCCGGAGATCGGGCAATGTGACATTGATGTCGCGGTCGATTGGGACAAAGAGAAAAATGCCTGGGTCGTCGATCTGGCAAAAGACAACCACCAGCTCAAGCATTACCTGGAGGAACCCGATGCTGAAAGTTGCATGGAAGGCAAGCAGTGCGTTTCTCTGGGGCTTGAAATCGCCCAGCTTGTAAACAATATCAAAGGTGAGCAATACTAAGGGTCCAGGCAAAAAAATAATGATTATCTCGTCCCGCCTGCCCGTTGCCTTGGTTTTCCATTGTGAAAATGGTCACATACTTACAATATGCGACCCTTTTTATCACTTAAACCAGGCATGAAATTCGGCGTATTATTGGATTTTTTGTTATGACCCTGAAGGATGCAGCCTGTTGCCGCTGATTTTTTCACGGCAATGGAAATTATACAGTGAGGTGGATTATGCCTATGTTGGAATGTGCTGGAAAAACGGTTGAAATTGATAAAAATGGCTTCCTTGTCAACTCGGAGGAATGGGATGAAGATGTCGCCCGGTCATTGGCTGCTGCGGCAGGCGTTGATGGGTTGAATACGGAGCAGTTGGAAATAATAACCTTTATGAGGAATTATTATTTGAAGTTTAAGGCATTTCCCCTGTTAGGCCAGGTCTGCAAAATTGTCCATCAGCGGGGAAAATGCGTAAATGAGCAATTTATTAATCCCGAAAAGGCTTGGAAGATAGCTGGATTGCCGAAACTTGACGGTATACATTTTATAACACTTGATGGAGAAGATTATAGCATGGAAGAGTGTTGCTGATCTGTTGGGATATGGTAGCGGGTCCGAAAATTGTTGACCGATTCGGCGGCCGGGAAACACTCAGTCCCGGTGTTCCCGTATCCACTGTTCAATTTCAGCCCTGGTGGGAAGCAGACCGCAACTTTTGAGTTCGTTGTTTATCATCAGGGCGGGTGTCTGTAAAATACCTGCCCGGCCGATTTCATCCGGATCATGGATCTGTTCAATATCGGCTGCTATTCCCATTGCAGCCAGCACCTCGATAACCAGCTTCTGCAAACCATTGCAACTGACACATCCGGGTCCGAAAATTCGGATAACCAGACCATTAATGCCGCTGTTCTCTCCTCGCAGATGTCCTGCATATTCCTTAAAGAGCGCTATTTTATATTGTTCTTCCATAGCCGCTGGGATATAGTTGCGTTTTTTTACCTCCCGGTAGAGAAAATCCATTGCCTCCGCTTCGGTCAGCTGCTGTGCCGCCGCCGTATTGATGGCGATATCCAGGCCGATCAGGCCGATATTCATGTTTCCTATGCGAATAGTACGGGAGGTGGCGGCATCCATGGCTTTGATGTATAGAAGTTATCTGATAAGGGAAGGATTTAACCCACATATTTCACAAGCGATCTACTGCAAGGCCTGAAAATACCATACCTGCTGTGTCACAGTGCAAAAAGGGTTCCTCGAAATATTTCAATATGTCTGTGGCCCTTTTTGCGCTGTTCCTCGAAGGTCTCACTTCGTTCGCTATCTGCATCCATGGCATTTTCAGACCTTTCGCGACGACCTTTGTGAAATATGCGGGTTACGTGTAAAACAAAAAATACAACATAGATCATCCGGGGTAAATCGGAATCGGAAAAAGCGGGAAAAAAATGTCTGTTCTGGTATCATGGCTCCATGAAGGAAGAGCAAAAAAGGATAGCCTGCATTGATGTGCGAAGTCTTTTTTCCGGGGATATTTTCACCTCCCTTGGTGTCATTGCCGGGGATCATCCCTCCGGTGTATACCTCGCAGGCGGCACGGTGCGGGATCTTCTTCTCGGACGACAACCGGCGGATGTGGACCTGACCGTTGCCTGCCATGGCAGGGCCTGGGCCAAAGAACTTGGCCGCTTGACGGGCGGCACTTTTGTCGAGTTAGGGAAAGATGAGGATGCCGGCCGGGTGGTTCTGGACGGAGAGATTATTGATTTTTCCTCCTTTCGCGCCGGGGCCGTCACCATTGAGCAGGAACTGGTCAAGCGCGACCTGACCATCAACGGCCTTGGGCTTTGTATTGATACCCTGATCCGCCGAAGCGGTTGTGACGATGGGGCGATATTGACGGTCATAGATCCCCAGGGCGGTGTTCAAGACCTTGCCGGTGGGTTGATTCGTCTTTGTTCCATCCAATCTCTTGTCGATGACCCCCTGCGTCTGCTGCGGGTTTTTCGATTTGCGGCCACTCTCGGTTTTGCGATCGTTCCGGAAACCATGGATGCCGTCAGGCGCCATAAGACGCTGATTACTGCGGTTGCGCCGGAACGTATCGCTCATGAACTGGATTTGATTATGTCCAGTGATCGGGCCGGCCAGGCCTTTGCCCTGATGGCGGAGACAGGGCTTTTGTTTGAGATCATGCCGGAACTCCTGCCCGGGGTGGGCATGGAACAGCCGGCGAGCCATCATCTTGATGTTTTTGATCATTTATTGGAAACCCTGCAGCAAATGGAGCAGATACAGCGGGATCCGGGACTTTTTTTTCCCGGCCGGGCCTCCGTTATGGTGACGTGGCTTGATAGCGGGCATCACCGTCGGCTCCTTAAATGGGCCGCTCTTCTGCATGATGTGGGAAAACCTACCACCTATGGAATCAATGAGGACAAGGGCGGGCGCATTACCTTTTATAACCATGATCAGGAAGGCGCGGCCCTGTTTGCAACCTTTGCCGGACGTCTGCGCTGGTCCGGGGCGGATGTCCGGGCCGTGACCCTGTTGATCGGCGCCCATATGCGGCCGTTTTTTCTGGCCAATGATCAACGCCGGGGCGGGGTAAGCCTGAAGGCCTGCCTGCGGTTGCTCCGCAAGGTGGGCGACGATCTGCCCGGTCTCTTTATGCTGGCCATGGCAGACGCCATGGCCGGCAAGGGTGAAGGGAGTCCTGAGAAGATGGAACAGGAGGTGGCCGCACTTTTTGACCGCCTGTACCAGGTATGGCGGGAGCATGTCGTTCCCGTGCAGATGGCCAAACCGCTTCTCACCGGCCGTGACCTGATTGACAGGCTCGGTCTCACTCCCGGGCCGCTGTTTAAAAAAATTCTGGCCCGGGTGGAAGAGGCGCAGATGGAACACCGGATATCGACCCATGCCCAGGCCCTGGCTCTCGCCGCCGAGTACAGCGCCGGGGACAGGAAGTAAATCTGATTATACAGGACGTAAAAACGATGCGGAAAGAGCAGGATTATTACTTCACCAAGGCGAAAAAGGATAAATATCCCGCCCGGTCGGTATATAAGCTGGAAGAGGCGCAGAAGAAATATCGTTTTATCCGCAAAGGAAAACGGGTCCTGGATCTTGGCTGTCATCCGGGAAGCTGGAGCATGTATGCGGCCTCAATACTTGGTCCCAAAGGCATCGTTGTCGGCGTTGATCTGCAGGAGACGGATCTTGCGGGCCAAAAAGGCGATGCTGAAATTCATCTCCTCTGTTATGATGTTTATTCCGATGAGCTGGTGCGCGCCATACACAAGCAGTGGCCTGGATTTCATGTGTTGCTCAGTGATATGGCGCCCCGGACAACCGGCAGCCAATATGCCGATCATCAGCAATCCCTGCGGCTTGCGCGGCGGGTTCTGGAACTGACCCGGATCTTCCTGCATCCGGGTGGAAGCCTGTATGTCAAGGTGTTCCAGGGAGAGGATTTCCCGGAGTTTGTCGGAGAATGCAAGCCGTTGTTTGACCGGGTCAAGGTCGTTAAACCGGCGAGTTCACGTCGGGAAAGCCGGGAGGTTTTTGTGCTCGGACGTGGGTATCGTCCGGTATCGAAAAAGAAAAAACTCGGCGCATAAACTATTGAAATTTCAGCAAGTTATCCGTGGAAAGGCGGGTGTGGTAAAATTGTTGCATGTTTTGTAGGGGCGAATGTATTCGCCTGCTCTATCATACGGCAATCTGGAAACATGGCGGCTGAAGCGCCCCCTGTAGTGTTTGGGTTGTGGGCAACGCCGTCCTTATCCATAGTTTAATTTTTTACGAGTCCATTATTTAAGCAAGGAGTTATCCAGTGTCAGGACATTCAAAGTGGAGCACCATTAAACGGAAAAAGGGTGCCAATGATGCCAAAAGGGGAAAGATATTTACCAAACTGATTAAGGAGATTACCATCGCCGCGCGTATGGGCGGAGGAGATCCCGGCGGTAATCCCAGGCTCCGGAGCGCTATTATTGCGGCAAAATCGGAGAATATGCCCAAGGACAACATCGCCCGGGCCATTAAAAAGGGAACAGGAGACTTGGATGGCGCCGTCTATGAGGAGATCCTGTATGAGGGATATGGACCCGGCGGCGTGGCCGTGCTTGTAGAGACCATGACGGATAACAAAAACCGGACCGTTGCCGATATTCGTCATTTTTTCGCCAAGAGCGGCGGCAATCTCGGTGAGTCCGGCTGTGTGGGTTGGATGTTTGATAAAAAAGGCTCGATCATGGTTGACCGGGAGGGAGTCGACGAGGATGAGTTAATGGAGCTGGCCATTGAGGCGGGAGCCGAGGATGTGCTTGAGGAAGAGACCACCTTTCAGATCCTGACCGAACCCGATGACTTTGCCGAGGTGGTTGAGTCCCTTGAGAAAAGCGGTATCAAGTGTGTCGAGGCCGGTATTTCCATGATTCCCAAAAACACGCTGGATGTGACCGAAGAAAAGACCGCCCGTTCCCTGCTGAAATTGCTTGATAATCTTGAAGATAATGACGACGTGCAGAAGGTACATGCCAATTTTGACATCGCCGACGACCTGATGGAAAATCTGTCATAGGAGATGCGGATCATCGGTATTGATCCCGGCTCACGGGTCACCGGATATGGCATCATAGCCTGCCGGGGGCGGGACACCGGGTTTGTCACCTGCGGGACAATCCGTCTGCCGGCGGGGACGGATTTTTCGCAACGTTTGCTGTTGATTTTTGAAGGACTATCCGAGGTTATGGACCGGCATCAACCGGATGTGGCGGCTGTGGAAGATTTGTTCGTGGCCCATAATGTTCGTTCGGCCTTGAAATTGGGGCAGGCAAGAGGCGCGGCCGTGGTTGCCGCCTGCCGACAGGGCATGCCGGTTTTTGATTATACGCCCAGGAAGGTGAAGGAGAGCGTGGCCGGTTATGGCCATGCTGAGAAATCGCAGGTCCAGGAGATGGTGCGGGTCTTACTGCAGCTCAGCGCCCTGCCCAGCTCCGATGCCGCCGATGCCCTTGCGGTTGCGCTTTGCCATGCCCATCATTTGCCGTATGCCGCCCTGTCGGCTTCGTAATTATTTTCATATGATTCCATGATTGCATCCTTACGCGGAAAAGTGCAGTATAAACAGCCGGGGATCGTTGTCCTTGATGTGGGTGGCGTCGGCTATGAGGTGATAACCTCCAGCCGCACCTATGATATTCTGCCGCCGACCGGGGAAGAGATTTTTCTGCTTGTACAGACCAATGTCCGGGAGGATGCCATTACCCTGTTCGGGTTCGGCAGTGCGGAAGAAAAAGAACTCTTTCTGCTGCTGAATTCGGTTTCCGGTGTCGGCCCCAAGCTGGCTATGGCCATTCTTTCCGGAATCGGTGCCGCTGATTTGTGTCAGGCCATTGCCGTCAAGGATATGGCCCGGTTGACCGGACTGTCCGGAGTGGGGAAGAAGACGGCCCAGCGGCTCTGTATGGAGCTTGGCGATAAGGTGGGGCAACTGTCCGTTCACGGGATTAAGCCGGGCATTTCTCCTGATGCGCCGGCCGTTGCTGAAGGATTTGCCATGCAGGATGCGGTTTCGGCACTGGTCAATTTAGGTTATCCGCGCAGTACGGCCTGGCAGGCATTGCGGGCCATACAGCAGCAGGACCCGACGGCCGTGGCCGCAATGAAGGTGGAAGAGTTACTCCGTCTTGCCCTGCAGACCATGGCCTGACGATCACCATTTTACACCATGGTATTTGATGAGTTTTGACGAAGAGATAACCGGTCGACGGCTGGTGGCCGGTGCCGAACAGGCCGATGATGTTGTTGCCGGGGTAGACATTCGTCCGAAAAGCCTTGATGAGTATGTGGGCCAGGAACGGGTGAAAAGGAGCCTGCGTATCTTCATGCAAGCTGCCCGGCAAAGGAGCGAGGCCCTGGATCATGTTCTCTTTCATGGCTTTCCCGGACTTGGGAAAACTACGATGGCCTATATAATTGCCGGAGAAATGGGTGCCGGTATCAAGGTAACCTCCGGGCCGGTGATCGAAAAACCCGGTGATCTGGCAGCCATCCTGACCAGCCTCCAGTCCGGAGATGTTCTCTTTATTGATGAAATCCATCGCCTGAATCACGTGGTTGAGGAGATCCTTTATCCGGCGATGGAGGACTATCAGCTTGATCTTGTTATTGGTCAGGGGCCTGGCGCCCGTTCGGTAAAGATGGACCTGCCCAGGTTTACCCTGGTGGGTGCCACTACTCGTACCGGGTTGTTGACTCCGCCCTTGCGCGATCGTTTCGGTGTTGTCCTACGGCTTGAATATTACAGTCCTGAAGAACTGGTGCGAATCATCAAGCGTTCGGCAGCGCTGTTCGGCATTGCCATAGATGATGAGGGGGCGCTGGAACTCGGTCGTCGTTCCAGGGGTACACCCCGCATCGCCAATAGACTGCTGCGGCGGGTACGTGATTATTCGGAGGTCGGGGGGCATGCATCTATTACCGGTAAGGTTGCGGATGAGGCCCTGGAAATGCTGGCCGTCGATAGGCTGGGTCTTGATGAAATGGACCGGCGTATATTGTTGACGTTGATCGATAAGTTCCAGGGTGGGCCGATCGGACTTGACACCCTGGCCACCGCCGTTTGTGAAGAAAAAAATACTCTGGAAGATGTCTATGAACCCTTCCTCATCCAGTCTGGTTTTTTGATGCGAACTCCCAGGGGAAGAATGGCTACCGTGAGCGCTTACGAGCATTTTAATCGGCCCGTGCAGTCCGGCAGGATGCACCAGCCGAGGATTTTTGATTAGAAATAGAGGTGGAACAATGGCGACGAAGCAAACAGTAAAGGATATTCTTCTGAGAAAGGGCGGCGATCAAAAGATTTCCATGCTCACTGCCTATGACGCGCCCATGGCTATGCTTCTTGATCAGAGCGGTATTGATATTCTGCTGGTTGGCGATTCACTGGGAATGGTAGTATTAGGACTTGACTCCACCGTGCCCGTGACCATGGAACAGATGCTTCACCATGCGACCGCCGTTAGTCGGGGAGCAAAATCAGCGCTCGTAGTCGGCGATATGCCCTTTGGCTCGTACCTCGTTGATCCCCATGAAACGGTGCGCAATGGCCTTCGTTTTCTCAAGGAGGCGGGGTGTGATGCCGTCAAACTTGAGGGCGGCCGGGATGTCTGTGCTGATGTGCTGGCTCTGGTCAGGGCCGGTGTGCCGGTTATGGGACATCTTGGGCTGACGCCTCAGACCGCCGGCCAACTCGGCGGTTTCAAGGTCCAGGGGAAAACCATGCAGGCAGGCCGCAGGTTACTGGCCGATGCCAGAGCCCTGGAAGAGGCGGGTGCCTTTGCCCTGGTTCTTGAATGTGTTCCGGGCCGTCTTGCCGAGGTCGTTACCCGGGGAACGAATATTCCAACTATCGGCATCGGCGCCGGTCCCCACTGTGACGGTCAGGTACTGGTCACCAATGATATGCTGGGCCTGTTTGAAAAATTCACCCCCGGCTTTGTGAAAAAATATCTCAACCTGGCACCACAGCTCAAAGAGGCGGTTACAGCCTTCCAGGGCGAAATAAACAGTGGTGTTTTTCCTGCATCCGAGCATACCTTCGGCACCGATGAAGATTTCAGTGCCCTGCTGGATGAATGATGGTCGATCCGATAAGGTTTTTTTTCGAAAATCACCTGCGAAGTGACATCGATTCGGGTTGTTTTAATGGCTGATTGTGGCTGTGACGGTAAAACTATGCTCCAGTCATGCCGGTTTGTCTGAAAATGGTACGGAGCGCGAACAACGCTGCCGATCAAAGGAATTCCCCGTTCGCCCTACGGGTGAACAGGGCGTCCTGGACATAAAATTTCATTCCAATATAGCGGCGTCCCGGTTGCGCCTGTGATGTGAAAATCAATGAAAAATGATCGCATATGTTTAATATGCTGCGCTTTTTAATTTCCCTGTTTCTTGACCTCGAACGAAAATTCTAATTTTTCAAGGCACCCTAAACGTATTTCGGAGTCTCGTGTCTCGCTTACCTCGTTAGACGAAAAATTTTATCCTTGTAACCACGCTGACAGCTGGTGTCTGTGGCAAAATTTTTCGTATGCCTCGAAGTCTACGTTTATCTGATCTCGAACAAAAATCCTATTTAAACAACAGACTCATTCATGCCGGGGAGTCAGAACCTTCCGGCAACATTCCATGTTCTGATGTTTCCAAATTATTTATTTCATCATTGACACATCTGCTTTTCATTCTTATTCTTTTATGAAACATATTTCATAACAGAGGGGAAGATGGTCCGTCCGAGAAAACGTCGTTGCATACGCGCCATGCCGGTGTCAACATTTTATAAACCGCAAGGAATTGCCTTGCATGAGTTGAAGGGTGTAACTCTGACCCTTGAAGGGTTCGAAACCATGCGTCTTGTTGATGGGGAAAATGTAAATCGTGAGGAAGCGGCCAAGATGCTGGGTGTATCTCCGTCGACCCTGTGCAGGATACTTGCAGAGGCAAGGGGTACCGTCGCCAGGGCCCTTGCCAATGGTTGGGCCCTGCGGATTGAAGGTGGAGATTATATGGTTGTAGATAGAGAAA
>WGCP01000315.1 GCA_015493715.1 Desulfobulbaceae bacterium | reverse complement strand
TGCCGACAATGGCCTGCAACCTGGTTGAGGTGGTGTCTGCAAGCAGCTCCCGCACGTCTGCTTCATCACCGTTGAGCTCAATGACCGGATAATCCAGATCGGAGAGAATATGTTCAATAAGCGTGGTTTTCCCCACCTGCCGGGCACCAAGAATAATGATCACCTTCCCCTTGAACAGTCGGTCGGTAATGGTCTTTTGCAATCGTCTTTTTATAATATTTTTCTGTTCCATGTTGGATATATTATATTAATATCACATTTTGGTCAACCAGGGAGAACAATAGGCATAAGATATCAGCGAAGTGAAAAAGAAGCATATCGTTGACACCACTACACTTGCCTGCTATTGGAATTCTTAACTACAAGCTATGGAAAAAGCGCAGTTATATCTGAATCGAGAAAGATGGGGGCGGAGTCTGCCAGGTAATCAGAAAACAAATTTTCATGGTCTTGTTCCCCGATTGATATCGGCCACCAAGGAAAACAAGCTCTGACAGGACAATGGCGGAATGCGAGATGTCACTATCTGCTGAACTCAATGAGATAAAGAAATTGCGAGAGGAAAATGCTCGGCTCAGAGCTCTGCTGATCAGGCATGGCATCGTGTGGGAGGAAAAAACTGACGTTAAAGCAAAAACAAAAAAGCCGGCAATGTCTGATTCTCAGCTTCTTCCATCAAAAAAAATTACTCTCTTCCGCCGTTTGTTCAGGGGACGAACGGATGTTTATCCTGTCCGATGGCAATCCACTCAAGGCAGATTCGGTTATTCACCGGCCTGTGGAAATGAATGGAAGGCTGGGGTCTGCAACAAGAGAAAAGTCAAATGTGCTGATTGTCCGAATCGATTGTTGCTTCCGGTGACGGATCAGGTGATATTTGATCATCTGGCCGGGAAAAAAACGGTTGGAGTATATCCGCTCCTTGACGACAACAGCTGTTATTTTTTAGCGGCTGATTTTGATAAAAGTGACCGGCAGGCAGACGCAAGCGCTTTTTTCCAGTCCTGCCGGGATTTGGATATCCCGGCTGCTCTGGAAATATCGCGATCGGGTAACGGGGAATCCTTTATTCTCAAGGTGTTACGTGGACTGCCTAAAATGATGGTTGGAGAATGGTGCCAGGTGGTCAGTGTAAAGCAAATTGCTTTTAAACTCTTCCAGCCAAATGGCAAAAGAAGTAGGATTATCTGAGATCTCATGCCTTGTCTTTCTATCGTTTTGTTTATATTCTTGATTTTTCAACAACTTGCCTTAGTGTAAGCGGCATTTGAAAATGAAAATGGCAGGAAAGGAGTCAAAGTGAAATACGGTTGGCTAACCGACATACATCTGGAGTTTTTGAAGGATCGCCTGGCAAGCCGTTTTGTAAAGAACCTGGCAGAGCAGGAGTTTGATGGTCTCTTTCTTACCGGTGATATCTCGACGGCGAAGAGATTGGAGTTTCACCTGCAGCTCTTTGAGGATGTTTTTGAAGGGCCAGTCTATTTTGTTCTGGGCAACCACGATTACTATGGCGGCGAGATTGAGGCTGTTCGAGAAATGGTTGGCAAAATTTCTACTGCCTCCAGCATTTTGCACTGGCTGCCAGCCTCTGGTGTTGTTGAGTTGAGTTGTGATACCTGTCTGGTTGGTCATGGTGGCTGGGCTGATGGCAGGCTTGGTGATTACTCAGGCTCCAAGGTCTTGCTCAATGATTATCTGAAGATCAGCAATTTTCTCAGAGCTGGAGTTGTGGGGCGTTTGGCCCTGCTGGGTAGCTTGGGAGATCAGGCTGCCGCCTGGTTAGCCTCTCTCCTGCCTGGGGCGCTGCAGCGCTATCAGCATGTGATCGTGTTGACCCATATTCCCCCCTTTAAAGATGCTTGCCGGCATGAGGGTGAAATTTCTACTGATGATTGGTTGCCCCATTTTTCCTGTAAGGCAATGGGGGAGGTGCTGGCTGCGGCCATGAAAAATGCTCCCGAGAAACAGATGACCGTGCTCTGTGGCCACACCCATAGCAGCGGAGAGTGTCAGGTTTTGGCGAATCTCCTGGTAAAAACTGGTGGAGCTCAATATGGTGCTCCTGAGGTTCAGGAAATTATTGCAGTTCCGGCCTGATATATGAGGACAAAGAGTGAACAGGAAAAACAAACGAAAACAGGTGGCGATGAAAAAAGAGACCTCCATTGTTCGCTCATCGGCGGCGGAATATCTGACCTTTATTGCGGCAAGCGGTAGGGGAGGCGTTGAAGCGGTCTATGCTGATGAGAATATCTGGCTCAGCCAAAAGATGATGGGTGTTCTCTATGATGTTGAGACTCATACAATCAACTACCACCTGAGGAAGGTGTTCTCTGACAGTGAGTTGCAGGAAGCGGCAGTTATTCGAAATTTTCGAATAACTGCCGCAGATGGCAAAAACTACAATACCTTGCACTATAATCTCTCGGCGATTATTGCTGTTGGCTATAAGGTAAACTCAGAACGTGCCGTGCAGTTCCGCAAATGGGCAACGACCATCATCAAGGAATATACTATCAAAGCCTATGTGATGGATGATGAGCGTATCAAAAGCGGCGGCTCTATCCTCACTGAGCAATATTTTGAAGAGCAGTTACAGCGTATTCGGGAGATTCGCCTCTCTGAACGTAAATTTTACCAAAAAATTACAGATATTTATGCCACAGTCCTTGATTATGATGTAATGGCTCAGGCAACCAAACGCTTTTTTTCCACCGTCCGAAATAAACTGCATTAGGCTATTCATGGTCAGACGGCTGCCGAAGTTATTGTGGATCGGGCGGATCACCAGAAAGACAATATGGGGCTGACGACTTGGAAAGATGCGCTCGAAGGAAAGATTCAAAAATTCGATGTCACCGTTGCCAAAAATTATTTGACGGAGAATGAAATGGCGCAATTACAGAGGCTGGTTTCAGCCTACCTGGATGTGGCAGAAGATATGGCCTTGCGTAAAATTCCGATGACCATGCAGGATTGGGAAACCCGGTTGAATAAATTCATCGAAGCCACCGACCGGGAAATTTTGCAGGATGCCGGGAAAGTAACCGCTAAAATTGCCAAAGCTCACGCTGAAAGTGAATTTGAGAAATACCGCATTGTGCAGGATCAGCTCTTTGTTTCTGATTTTGATAAAATGCTGAGGGAAAAAGGGACCATCTATGATAAGTAAAGTCAATGGGAAACGGTGATTTCCTGTAGGCCCGCCAACTCCGAGGCATAGGGTACAGCAGTGAGTTCGGCCTGGATGTGGTTCAGTGGCGGAGAACCTCCCGGAGGCCTCTTGTCGTTTTCTCTTCCCTACTTATACATTCAAACAGATTTATTATTCAAAAATAGATCCGGCCCCTTTTCTGTTATCATGTCAGCTCCATTGGATTGTTCGGTTCACGCCTGCGCGGGGATTACAGGAGAGACAGTGATCTGGATGTACTGGTGACATTTTCTCGTACCCCTGGGCTTTTGCAGTTTTCCGGTTTGCAATGCCATCTTTCGGATCTCCTGGGAGTCAAGGTAGATCTGGTTATACGAGATGCCTTGAAAACAGGTATTGGTAGCCGTATACTTGCGGAGGTTGTGCAGGTATGAGGAAAGGTTTTTACCATCTCAGATAGTGCAATGGCAGAAACAGTAAGGTTTGTTATCTGTTGAATTAAAAAGGAAGAATCATGAATGCCCTTGAAATTGAAAAAATGAGTACCGCACAACGGCTTCAAGCCATGGAAAATCTGTGGGACGCTTTACTGCATGAAAAGGTGGAAATTGAATCTCCCGGCTGGCACCAGAATGTTCTGATAAATAGGAAGAAACGTATCGCTGCGGGCGAAGCTGAATTTCTTTCGTTGAAGGAATTAAAGGCAATACGGGACGTATGATTGTCCAAGATGTTGTTGTCCTGGATGATGCAGCGGATGACCTGACAGCTGGTCGAATTTTTTACGATCAGAGAGAAGCAGGAGTTGGTGAATATTTCTGGGACAGCCTTGTGGCAGATATCGAATCACTGTTCATCTTTGCAGGGGTTCATGTCAGACATTATGGTTATTATCGGATGTTGGCCAAACGGTTCCCGTATGCAATTTATTACGAGATTAATGGTGAAATAGCCCAAGTTATCGCAGTTTTACCTCTGCGCAGAGATCCAGTGTGGCTTGAAGAAAAATTGAGGGTCAGAAAATGATCACACCCTTTTAGATCTGTACCTTTTCTTTCTTCTGGCGGATTGTTCTACAGTTTTGAATGATATAGAGAGAATTTTTCACAGTATATTTTGCAGTACATCTAAAATGTATGCGTGTTTATATTTTGTAATTTCATTATGTTACTGTGGCTGTTAAATGGTCGCCACCGGTATTTGGACCGTTTGAGAAAATCCGATAACGTTCATTAAGCCCGCTGCCGGCAACGGTTTGCGAGTTTTTTGTTTGGTAAACTCCAGCTGAAGCGGTTCACGCCGGGATGGTTATGGTAAAGGTCGCGCCGGAGCCGATCCGGCTGCGGACATTGACTGTGCCGCCGTGGCACTGGGCAATATGTTTGACGATGGACAGCCCCAGACCCGTGCCGCCGCTTTCTCTGCTTCTGGCCTTGTCGCAGCGGTAGAAGCGTTCAAAAATTCTTTCCAAATGTTCCTGGCCAATGCCCGGCCCCTGGTCCCGTACCTGGATATCGACCACATCTTTTTCCATCACATCCTGTCGCCGGGCGGCAGCGATTGCAACGGCTTTTCCCGGCGGGCTGTATTTGATTGCATTGGTCAATAAATTGATAACGCCCTGCTCAAGCATGGGCCGGTTTATTTTTGCAGCCAGCGCAGGTTTACAATCCACGGAAATGAAGACGTTTTTTTGGGTGGCCTGGGGCGTGCAGGCTTGTATCACCGCCTCCAGAAGGGGCAGTATTTTTTCCTGTTCAAGGGAGATATCATTGTTTTTAAACCTGTCCTCGACGCGGGCCAGGGTCAAGAGATCATCAACAATGGCATCAAGACGGCTGCTTTGCCTCTCAATGATAAGGAGAAAATTCTCCGCCTCCTCTTCATCGTCCATGGCTCCGTCCAGCAGGGTTTCCACATAGCCGCGAATGGCCGTGATCGGCGTTTTCAGCTCATGGGAGACATTGGCGACAAAATCCTGGCGGATATTTTCCAGCTGATTCAGCCGGGTAAGATTGTTGATAATTACCAGGCTGCCCAGCCGTTTTTCCTCTCCATCGTACAGGGGAACCGCATGCAGGCGCAGGCTCAGCTCCCGGCCGCCTTCCATCAGGTTGAGGTCTTTTTTGGTCGGATAGTCGCGCTCAAGGGTTATTTCAAGAAATTTCTGTAGTATTCTATTGCGGATGACGCCCTCAAAAGGCTTGCCCTGGACTCCTTTGCCGTCAATGAGAAAGAGGCGGGCAGCGGCCTTATTGACCCGGATAATTTGATGATTGGCACCGATGGCCAGTACCCCGTCGGTCATACTGGAGAACACCGCCTCAAGTTCATTACGTTGCTGACTGATCATCATGATGCGGCTGTGGATTTGCCGCCCCATGGCATTTAACGCCTGGCCCAGATCGGCGATTTCCCTCGCTACGTAGTCATCATTAAGGCTGATCGGGTGGCCGGTTTTGCCTGCGCTCAGTAATTCGGCTCCTTGCTGCATTCGTTCAAGCGGCCTGGAAATACGGCGTGCCAGCAGATAAGAAAACCAGGCGGCCAGCAGGGCAATGCTTATGGTGCCGACGATAATTTTTTTACGAATATCGGCTAGAACCATATCCAGCGCCGTGGCCGGTACCGACAGGCGGAGTACGCCCCGGCCGGGCTGGTTGCTCTGTAGTGGTATGGCCACATAGAGCATGCGGCGGCTGAGCGTCTTGCTGAAACGTAGTGAGGACCCTATGTTGCCCTTGTAGGCGATTTTGATTTCCGGTCGGCTGGAGTGATTGTCCATGCGTGCCGGATCTTCGTTGGAATCGGCCTCCACTTTGCCGGTCCCGTTGATGACTGTAATACGCGTTGACGCTTCGCGTCCGGCCCGTCGGCAGAAATTTTGCAGCCCTCCGGCGTCATGCCCAAGCAGTTGCAGGATATGGGGTCTGAGTAGTAAGGCGCGATCACCGATGTCTTCACGCATCTGTCGGTAGTAAAAGGATCTGATCATACCGCTGCCGTACCAGGAAACGGCGACAATGGAACCGGTAACGATCAAGAGGACGGCAAGGAAGATTTGCCAGAAAAGTCGCGTATTTTTCATAAGGCGATACACGAAATTCAGGGTTGGAGGAGAACAGGGGCGTGCATCTATTTTTCCTCGCGCATTCGGTAGCCGATGCCGCGAACGGTTTCTATGCAGGAACCGGCCTCGCCCAGTTTTTTCCGCAGGCCGAAGATCTGTACATCCACGGCCCGGGGCGTGATGATATATTCATAGCCCCGGCAATGATCAATGATCTGTTGCCGGCTGAAGACCCAGCCGGGCTGTCTTGCCAGTTGTTCCAAGATGGTAAATTCCGTGGTGGTCAGGTGGATGGGCCGTCCTGCTACCACTACCTCATGTCTTCCGCTATGGATGGTCATGGAATGGGTGGTGATAACTTCTTCTACATCTGAATGCTGTCTCGTGAGGGTCTTTTCCTGTTTTTTTCTGAGCTGGGTCTGGATTCTGGCGATAAGCACCCGGGGGCTGAAAGGTTTGGTTACATAGTCGTCCGCGCCGCAGGCAAGACCTGTGATAATGTCATCTTCTTCGCTTTTGGCGGTCAGCATGATGATGGGCGGTGGGGTATCACTATCTTTTTCCCGGATTATGGTACATATTTCCATGCCGTCCCGGCCGGGCAGCATCAGGTCCAGAAGAATCAGGTCAACCGTTTCGCGCTCAAGTATTTGCAATCCCTCTTCGCCGGAGTCCGCGCAGGTCACATGAAAGCCGGCCTTGATCAGATTGTAGCTGACCAGCTGCTGGATGTCGATGTCGTCTTCCACAACAAGGATATTCGCCTTTCCCACGTTCTTTTTCTCCTCCTTTCACTCTATGCCCAACAGCCTTCTTTATCGTTCTTTTCTTTTAATGATCCTACAAGAAAGAGAATCGCGTGCAAGGGAAAAGCATCTTTTAATCCAATCCTAATAAAATTCTAACCAAACGCTAAAAGTACCTGAGTACTGTTGATAGGATCGGCGTGGAAACGATTGTACTTAGAGGAGATGCTATTATGGTTCATCAGCTGACCTTTCATCGGGAAATTGACAGGTTAAAGAAAAAATTCATGGTACTCGGTTCCCTGGTGGAAGACCGGGTGCAGAAGGCATGTATTGCTATTCGGACCAGAGACCCCGAGCTTCTTGAAGAGATTATAGGCTCCGACTGGGAGATTGATGAGATGGAGATCGAGGTGGAGGAGGAATGTTTGAAAATTCTGGCCCTGCATCAGCCGGTTGCCCGCGATCTTCGCTTTCTGGTGGCCGTTATCAAGATCAATAATGAGCTTGAACGCATTGGTGATATTGCCGTTAATATTGCCAAGCGGGTGCAGGTCATCAGCAAGGATTCTACCGTAAAAACCACGGTGGATTATCTGCCCATGTCCGCCAAGGTTATGAACATGCTCAAGCACAGCCTGGATGCCCTGGTGACCGAAGATGCGCACCTGGCCCGTATAATTTTTCTTGAGGATTCCGAGGTCGATCAGTTCCGAAACCAGGCATACAAGGCGATTATACAGGAGTTGAATACGGAGCCGGGACATGCTGCCTGCCTGGTGAATCTCTATCTGCTTTCCCGCCACCTCGAGCGTATCGGTGACCGGGCAACCAATATTGCCGAGGAAATAATCTATCTTGTCGAGGGTGAAATCGTTCGTGGGGAGACGGACTGAAGTGTCGATCGGTTTGTTTTTGCTTGTACTGCTCGTTCTCTCCTCGGTCGCCTTTATGCAGGGCAAGCGTAAGGCGCTCGCCCTGTCCGGACTTCATGGCGGTCGGTGTCGGAAAAAGAAACTGCATTCCCTGCCGGGGTATTACGGATTGCTGACGGCGTTGTGGTGTCTCTTACCGGCATTGGCGATTATCGGCATCTGGTCGGCCTGTTCCGGCACTATCCTGACGACACTTACCCTGCAGACACTGCCGCCTTCCATGCAGGGGTTACCTCCCGATCAGCGGAATCTTCTTGTCAACGACCTGCACAACCTGGTTGCCGGTCATGTGGCCCCTCGGGACATTAAACCCTTCCTGCAGCAGGCTGCCGACCGGTATCTGGAAATGCAGCACATTGCCCAGTTGCTTCTTGGGGCCGTACTCATCACCGTTACCTTGTTTTCCGGCGCAATGGCGTATCGACGAATTCGGCCGGAGATGCGGGCCCGGAATCATGTTGAGCGAATTATTCGCTATGGGCTTATCCTCTGCTCCACCGTTGCCGTCTTGACCACCATCGGTATTGTCCTGTCCGTTCTCTTTGAGTCACTTCGTTTTTTTCGGCAGATACCCCTGACCGATTTTCTCTTTGGCCTTAAGTGGAGTCCGCAAATGGCCCTGCGTGCCGATCAGGCAGGGTCCTCCGGCAGTTTCGGAGCGGTGCCGGTATTGGCCGGAACCTTTATGATTTCCGGGATTGCCCTGGCGGTGGCCGTGCCCATCGGTCTGATGTCGGCAATATATCTGTCTGAATACGCAGGTAAACGAGTGCGGGACTGGGCCAAGCCGATCATGGAGATTCTGGCCGGAATACCCACGGTTGTCTATGGATTTTTTGCCGCCCTGGTGGTGGCCCCTTGTATTCGAGATGCCGGCTCCCTGCTGGGCCTGAATGTTTCCTCGGAAAGTGGGCTGGCTGCCGGACTTGTGATGGGCATGATGATCATTCCCTTTGTCTCGTCTCTTTCCGATGACGTGATCAATGCCGTTCCCCAGACCCTGCGGGACGCGTCCTACGGATTGGGTGCGACCAAGAGTGAGACCATTACCCGGGTCATCATTCCCGCCGCCCTGCCCGGAATCGTCGGCTCCATTTTATTGGCCGCCTCCAGGGCCATCGGCGAGACCATGATCGTGGTCATGGCCGCCGGTCTCTCGGCCAACCTGACGGCCAATCCTCTCCGCTCGGTCACCACGGTCACTGTGCAGATTGTGACCCTGTTGGTCGGCGATCAAAAGTTTGACAGCCCCAAGACTCTGGCCGCTTTTGCCCTGGGGTTGATGCTCTTTGTCATCACCCTGATTCTCAATGTTATCGCCCTGTATGTGGTGCGCAGGTATAGGGAACAGTATGAGTAAACAGAAAAAAACAGTCGAAATGACCTTACACGAAGGGCCGGGAACATGAAGGGGGAAAAGAGGGCATCCACCAGGGAGCGGATCAATAGCGGTCTGGCAAAGCGGTATCGCAGGGAACGACGGTTTCGGATGTTCGGCCTCGGTGCCGTTCTCATGAGTATCTGTTTTCTCGGCCTTCTATTCGGCTCTATTATCGGTAACGGCTGGTCGGCCTTTGAACAGGCGGAGGTAAAGCTTCCCATCCATTTTGATTCGGCGATGTTTGACGTCGATAATCTGGCGGCCGCTGATTATGGAGGACTGGTTAAGCATTCTCTGCAAATTTTGTTTCCCGAGGTTAAAGGCCGCAGGGACAAACGCAGATTATACAAGCTTGTCAGCTCCGGAGCGCCGTTTGTTCTTCAGGACATCGTCGTTCATAACACCGGGCTTATCGGCACGACCCGTGAAATATGGCTGCCCGCAGACGATGAGGTGGATATGCTGCTGAAAGGGCATATTCGTCGTGATGTACCGGAAAGTGAACGTCGGTTGACGAATCAACAGATCGGCTGGATTGACTATTTAGTCAATTGGGGCCGACTGGAAGAAAAATTCAACACAACTTTTTTTATTGCCGGAGATTCCAGAGAGCCTGAACTGGCCGGTATCCATGGCGCTGTTGCAGGGTCCTTCTTTACCCTGGTTGTCACCCTGGCTCTTTCCTTTCCCATCGGGGTGGCGACCGCAGTTTATCTTGAAGAATTTGCCCCGCGCAACCGGTGGACCGATAGTATTGAGGTTAATATCAACAATTTGGCCGCCGTTCCTTCGATTGTTTTCGGACTGCTGGGGCTGGCGGTATTCCTTAATCTTTTCAATCTGCCCAGATCGTCCTCGTTGGTCGGCGGTCTGGTGCTTACCCTGATGACGCTGCCGACTATTATTATCGCCTCCAGGGCATCGCTTAAATCGGTTCCGCCCTCTATTCGAGAGGCGGCCCTTGGTGTAGGCGCTTCCAGGATGCAGACAATCCTCCACCATGTCCTGCCCCTTGCCATGCCGGGAATGATGACCGGCACCATCATCGGCATGGCCCAGGCCCTGGGAGAAACCGCCCCACTTCTGATGATCGGCATGGTGGCCTTTATCGCTGACGTGCCGCACGGGTTCACCGATCCCGCGACGGTGTTGCCGGTACAGATTTATCTCTGGGCCGATGCGCCGGAACGGGCCTTTGTTGAACGGACCTCGGCTGCGATCATGGTCTTACTTGCCTTCCTGATCGGCATGAACGCGTTTGCGGTTTTTTTGCGCCGGAAGTTTGAGCGACGCTGGTAGTTTTACAATTATTTTCTAATTTATTTGTAATCACAACCTACTGCGCACTGAGTATAGAAAAGGCAGGTTGAAATTGAACGTTGTGAACGCTTTATTTTTGACCGCATCCTAAGGAGAAAAAAATGTGGAAAGAAAGCGTAATCCTTGCCGCCGCCTTACTGCTTGTAGTTGCATTGTTTTTCAGCGTACCGGCCGCATCCGGTCGCGATTATATTGCCGTTGTCGGCTCTTCAACGGTCTATCCCTTTGCCACTACCGTGGCCGAACAGTTCGGCAAAACAACAAAATTTAAAACCCCGAAAATAGAATCCACCGGATCCGGCGGCGGCATGAAGCTGTTTTGCGCGGGTAACGGTATCAATACCCCGGACATCACCAATGCTTCTCGCAGGATTAAGCACGCGGAATATGAAAAATGTTTGAAAAACGGGGTGAACAAAATTACCGAAGTAAAGATCGGCTATGACGGTATTGTACTGGCCAATGCCAAGTCTGCACCCCTGATGCACCTGAGTAAAAAGGACATTTATCTGGCCCTGGCCAAGGATGTGCCCGATCCCGAAGGGGGTGAAATTCTGGTTCCCAATCCCTACATCACCTGGAAGGATGTCAATCTCGCCCTGCCCGATACAAAGATCGAGGTCCTCGGGCCGCCGCCGACTTCCGGCACCAGGGACGCCTTTGTCGAGCTGGTCATGCAGGGAGGATGCAAGACTATTGATTGGATCAACGCGTTCAAGAAAACAGATAAGAAAAAATTCAAGGCTATTTGTCATACGGTCCGTGAGGATGGCGCCTATATCGAGGCTGGAGAAAATGATAACCTGATCGTCCGGAAACTTGAGGCCAATCCCAAGGCTCTTGGTATATTTGGCTTCAGCTATCTGGATCAGAATGCGGATAAGATCCAGGGCTCCATCGTCGATGGTGA
>WGCP01000314.1 GCA_015493715.1 Desulfobulbaceae bacterium | reverse complement strand
GTGGCGCCGTTGTTGGCACCCTGTTTTTTGAGTGAGGCTGCGGCCGGCAGGACACCGCAGGAGCAAAGCGGAATCGGGATGCCCAAAAGCGCTGCCTTGAAGACCGAGCTGAAACGGCCACTGCCAAGGTGATTGGCCACGTAGGCCGGTGAAAGAAAAACCTTGAGCAGGCCGCCGACCAGGAGGCCGAAAAGTATATACAAAGAGGCCTGTTCCAGCAGGTACCAGGAGGCGGTCAGGCTATGTATGAAAAAAGATATCATGGAGTCCTCAACAGATTTTATTTTATATGAAAATAACCCACGAAGTGATGCCGGTTTATTTGTCTTCCCTCAGGTGCTCCAGTGCAAGATGAATGAGTTCACCGACATGGGCATCATCCAGTCGGTAATAGAGGACCGGACCTTCCCTGCGATTGGCAACGAGATGCAGTTGCCGCAGGAGGCGCAACTGATGGCTGACGGCGGATTCGGTCACTCCGATAAACCGGGCCAGATCGCAGACGCACATCTCTTCGCCTGTCAGCGCCCACAGGAGACGTAGTCGATTGGGATCGCCCATGGCTTTAAACAGGGCCGCCAACTGTTCGTTTTCTCTTGGGGCAAGCGCTTGTTCATGGGCATGGTCGATCCGGTCCTGATGAATGCATCGGCAACTGCATTGTTCGTGCTGAGGAAGTATCATAGCTGGTTTATATTTTATTATCTGAACATTTATTCATATGATAAAACACTTGTTGTGCCCTGTCAATTATTCATTGGAATAAACGATTACCGTCGGTCTTCGGGATGTCTTTCACCTCATCGCCGTTGTCCGGCGCGAAGTAGAAAAAGGTTGCTACAATGTGGCAATGTGATATTTTATACGGAATGACCGTACGTAACAACCATAGCGGGCCTGTACGGCATAGTTTTTTTTATCTAAAAACATTGGTTCCCATGGGCGTGCCATGCCGGAGTCAATATTTTTCATAACAGCGTAGCGGTGTCATTGTTGTGGCTGGCCAAATCCGGTCCAGCCATGCTGGTTTATCCGAAGGAGAAAAACAGTTATGACTGCACCTCATTTTGAAACCCTGGCCCTTCATGCGGGACACACCGTGGATTCGGAGACGCTGTCCCGTGGCGTGCCCGTTTACCGAACTTCCTCATATCTGTTTAAGAATGCCGAACATGCCGCCAATCTCTTCAGTCTCAAGGAACCGGGGAATATTTATTCCCGTCTGATGAATCCAACCCAGGATGTTCTGGAACAAAGAGTTGCCGCCCTGGAAGGGGGCGCTGCCGCTCTGGCCGTATCCTCAGGGACATCGGCCATCTTTTATACCATGATTAATATCTGTGATCACGGTGACGAGGTGGTTGCAGCCAATAACCTCTACGGGGGGACCTATACCCAGTTCGATACTATCCTTCCTAAATTCGGTATCAAGGTGCACCTGGTCGATCCTGGTGATCCGGCAAATTTTGAACAGGCGATCACCGATAAAACCCGCGTCCTTTACTGTGAAACGATAGGTAATCCCGGCCTTGAGATGACCGATATCGAGGCGGTTGCCGCCATTGCCTCCAAGCATCATCTTCCCCTGGTGGTTGATTCCACTTTTACGCCGCCCTGCCTCTTCCGGCCGCTGGACCATGGAGCCGATATTGTTATTCATTCTCTGACCAAATGGATGGGAGGGCATGGCGTGGCCCTGGGCGGTATTGTTGTCGACAGCGGCAGGTTTGACTGGACCGATCCAAAATTTACCCTCTACAATGAACCGGATCCCGGTTATCACGGCCTGCGCTATGCCCATGATCTTGGCGACATGAATCCAGTTGCCTTTGCCCTGCGCATGCGCCTTGTGGCCCTGCGTAACCTGGGCGCCTGCACAACGCCTGATAACTGCTGGTATTTTCTCCAGGGGCTGGAAACACTTTCCCTCCGCATGGAGCGCCATTGTGAAAATGCCATGGCTGTGGCCGAGTTCCTGCAGGCCCGCAAGGATGTTGACTGGGTTGCCTATCCAGGCCTTACGCCGGATGGTTCCGTAGCGAAAAAATATCTGAACAATGGTTTTGGCGGCATGGTTGCCTTTGGAGTCAAGGGCGGTCGGCAGGCCGGACAGAGGTTCATAGAATCCCTGCGACTGTTTTCCCATCTGGCCAACGTGGGAGATGCAAAATCACTGGCCATTCATCCGGCCTCCACCACCCATTCCCAGCTTTCACCGGAGCAGCTGCTGGAAAGCGGATTGTCCGAATCCATGCTACGGCTCTCCGTCGGCATTGAGCATATCGATGATATTCTTGCCGATCTGGAGCAGGCTCTTCCTGACTGATACCAGGTTGAAACGTGGCTGATTATAAACAGACATTCACCTTTGCAGATAAAGAACACCCCCTGCATCTTGACAGTGGTCAGAGCCTGTGGCCGGTAACCCTTGCCTATGAAACCTGGGGCGAGCTGAATGCTGAGAAAACCAATGCTATTCTTGTGCTGCATGCCTTTTCCGGAGATGCCCATGTCGCCTCCCATGACGATCAGGATCTGCAGGCCAAGGGACCGGGATGGTGGGAGGCCATGGTCGGGCCGGGTAAAGGTATTGATACGGAGAAGTTTTTTGTTCTCTGCGTAAATATTCTCGGTTCCTGCGGCGGCTCCACCGGACCGGGATCAACGAATCCGGATACGGGAGAGCCCTACGGCCTTGATTTTCCCATGGTCACCATTGCCGATATGGTCAGGGCCCAGAAACAACTTGTTGATCATCTCGGCATCACCAGACTTTATGGTGTGGTCGGCGGCTCCGTCGGCGGTATGCAGGCCCTGCAGTGGTGCGTCAGTTACCCGGAGATGGTCCGGGCGGCCATTCCCCTGGCCACGACCATGCGCCATTCCGCCCTCTGTATCGCCTTTAACGAGGTGGCGCGTCAGGCAATTATGATTGATCCCAGGTGGAAACAGG
>WGCP01000313.1 GCA_015493715.1 Desulfobulbaceae bacterium | reverse complement strand
TTTATGACTGACAAATCCCAGCTTCTGCAGGGCCTTGATGGCGGCCTTTTTGTTGCTGATCGGGCCGGTAAATTTGAGCTCAATTTCAGTATGGCGCTTTTTCGTGGGTTCCAACATAGGTGACCTCAATCAATCTTATCTCTTTATTTTTCACTTCCCATACAGCGACATAGGTCGGCTGCCCTTTCTTTAGGTGGCAATGGTATTTGTTTTTTGCCAGCTTGCCGTAATTTGGCCATTGTCCTCTTGCCGGGCCGCTTAATTCAATCTCTCGCACAAGAAAGGCCAGGCTTCTTTTTACCCGGCCAGGCAATTTTAAAATTTTCTTGCCGACCTTTTTGGGAATGGTAACCGTCCATGACATAATATACCTTTTTTTGGTATCAAAGGCAATATTGATAATTGCCGTTATTTTGGGGCTTGATTCGGTTCTCTTAAATTGACAACCTTTTGTTGCTGCTCTTCAGTTTGTGTGTGACTGGTGAGAATTTCAGCCGCCCGTGTTGCCGCCTTCTGTCGGGCTTCGGGCAGAAAAGCCGCATAGCGGCGGGTAACCGAGCTGTCTTTATGGGTAAGCAGCTCTCCAATCATATCGAGGGTATATTCGCCCGAACTTGCCAGAGTCACGGCCATGTGGTGCCGGAGTCCATGAAACGGCCTGAATGATTTCGGCAAACCGGCTTTTTCTTTAATCCTGTTAATTGCGGAACAGTCTGTTCGCTTCTTACCGTGAACACCTGGAAAGAGATATCCGTTTTCCTGCCAGGGTGGAGCAGGTTTATTTGTATCACAATAACGTTGCTCCCTGCGCCGGTGTGCCTCCTGGAGAAAGAGTATCTGCTCCTGTAAGAGTTTTTTTGCAGGCGGGGACATGGGTATGGTCACATCCCTGCCGCCTTTGGGGTTGGCAATGGTGATCAGGTCATGGGTAAAATCAAGATGTGCTGTTTTAAGGCTAAACAGTTCCCCGCGCCTCATGCCGGTAAGCCACGCAAGTTTTATCATCCGTGCTATATCCTGCCGTTTCCAGTTGTCCAGAACCTGCAACAGTCGCCCGGCCTGCTCGGAGGTAAGATATTCAGTCACCGTATTGTTGACCTTGGGAAATTCAATCTTGAAAGCCAGTGCCGGACAGAGATTATTTTTAACACCGTGGTTAATAATTCGGCGTAACAAGCGCAAGGCATGGTCAATAGTGGCCGGGCTCAGTTCTTTATGTTTCAGATTTCGCTTGATTCGTTCAATATCAAGCTGTGATAGCTCGGGTACACTTTTTGTGTCCAGGTGTTGAAGGTAGAGTTTCCAGCGAGCCATATCTGTTTTGCGGCCCTTAAGCGCCCTGCCCCTTTCACTGTTGAAGTAGTGTTCTTTGATTTCGTGTAATGTGCGATTGTGCTTTTTCCTTTCCGCCCGGATTTCTTGAGCGGTTTTTACCTGGCCGCTGTGCCGCGCCGCTCTGATTCGTTGGGCTCGTACTTCCGACGCAAGCTGCCCGGTGTATCCTTCGCTGAGCCAGCCTATTTTTTCAGTTTTGTTTTTGCCGTCAATTTTAAAAACGATGTAGAAGCAAATGTCAGGTCTTCCATTGACCCGGTTCTTAGCGGAATCATATCCGTAAACACCAGGATATTTTTTTATCCGATATTTTCCCTTTTTCATTTTTTGTGAACCTATTGTGAACCTTTTTCGTAAAAAACAGCAAATAATAGAGGTTTCATAGGAATTACAGTACAACGCAGGAGCGCTGTAGTCAATTGATTTTAGGTGATTTTAAAGAAATTTAAAAATGGTATGAAAATAGTGACCTACGGCCTTCGAAGCCGGGTGCCGCAGGTTCGAATCCTGCCGGGCGCACCATTTTTCATCTGTAATCACAAGAGTACACCGGCCTGACGCTACGCGTAAAAAACGTTAGCCCGGATATTTCACAAAGGTCGTCGCGAAAGGTCTGAAAATGCCATGAATGCAAGGAACAGCGCAAAAAGGACCGCAGACATATTGAAATATTTCGAGGAATCCTTTTTGCGCTATGACGCAGCAGGCATGGTGTTTTCAGGCCTTGCAGCAGATCGCTTGTGAAATATGCGGGTTAGGCATTTGGGACAATTGAGTGTCCCATCATCATGGTAAAACGACAGAGGTTGGCTGATAACCCTATGTGGCTTTTCAAGATGCAACCGGCATAGATGTCAGATAAAATTACGTTGTGCACTTATTCCTTGAATCCAGGACTTTTTTAATTTTACTCCGATCCAATTTATTCATTTTAGGTATTGATAAGGAATAATTCGGCGATCAAAATACAAGCAAGGTGTTCAGGAAGAAGCTCTCCTTGTAGCTTCTTTTCCATCTTTTAGATTGCCATTGGCCTGTTCTCATTTTTTTGCTTCCCGCCCCCTCATCTTTTCCCGTGTATGATAAACAGTTTTCGAGTCTCATCGTTTTCCAATAGAGCAATTCATTTTCAGACCCCTTGACACATCGTAGCCCGTGGGCTACAATATAACATATGGAATACGAAATTGAAAAGACGGATGAATTTGACAAGTGGCTGAAAAAGCTCAGGGACCGAAAGGCGGTTCTTGCTATTGCCGCCAGACTCGACCGTGCCAAATTGGGGAACTTCGGCGATGTGGAGCCCGTAGGTGAGGGAGTGAGTGAAATGCGTATTTTTCTTGGCCCCGGCTACCGACTCTATTACACGACCCGAACCTCTAAAATAATTTTTATGTTATGTGGCGGCGACAAATCGACCCAGAAAAAGGATATCAAAAAGGCCAAAGATATGGCTAAAGCAATATAGAGAGAAAAATCATGACTACAACAACAACTCCTTATAACCCTTTTGATTACCTGGAAACCAAGGAAGAGATTAATGAATATTTAAACAACGCCTTTATGGACGATGATCCAATGGTTTTTATTGTCGCCCTTGGCTACCTTGCCAGGAAAAAGGGAATGTCTAACATTGCCAAAAAAACAGGCCTTAATCGGGAGAGTCTTTATAAATCTCTCTCCGGCGACGGAAATCCAGCCTTTGCAACCATCAAAAAAATAACCAAGGCTCTTGGTTGCAAACTGGCTGTTGCATAAAAAGAGTTCAGGAATAGCCTTAAATTGTAACCGCTCTACATTGTATCAGATTGCCAATGGCAGGATTTAATTCCATGCTGCCCCAAATGACTTTACTTATCATAGATGTCCCCATATTTACAC
>WGCP01000312.1 GCA_015493715.1 Desulfobulbaceae bacterium | reverse complement strand
TTCTGGGTGGCGATGCCTGCGTGATCGGTGCCGGGCACCCAGAGGGTATTGTCTCCCTTCATCCGATGGTAACGAACCAGGATATCCTGGAGAGTATTGTTCAGGGCATGACCAATGTGCAGCACACCAGTGACGTTGGGCGGCGGAATAACAATGGAAAAAGACTCCCTGCCCTCTTCCATTTTTGCACTGAAGGTCTTGTGGCGGGTCCAGTATTCATACCAACGTTGTTCAACCTGGGTAAACTCATAACCTTTCGGCAGATCATATTTTTCCGACATTTTTGTATTTTTTGTATTATTTCTCAATATTTTCTCTTATTCGGCCATGAAGACGAAAAATTCATCCATGATGATTATCCAGCAATGCAAGGCGCAACCCCAGACCGATGAGCACGGAACCAAGCAGACGATCAAGCCAGACGGAAGCCCTGCGATTCTTTCTAAAAAAACGAGTGGTCCGGGCAGCGGCCATAACAAAAACAAACTCAACAACAACGGCTACTGCAATAACCAGCATGCCAAGAATAATGATCTGGGCGGTCGTATGGCCAAGCTCCGGCCGGACAAACTGCGGTAAAAAGGCCATGAAAAAAATGGCAACCTTGGGATTGAGAATATCCACCAGGGTTCCCTGTTTGAAGGCCTGCCAGGGGGTTGTTTTCTGTTTTTTTGCCTCTGCTGTATTAGTATCAAAGGTCATTCCCGGGGTCATGAAGGCTCGGATACCGAGATAAATCAGATATGCCGCCCCAATATATTTGACGACGCTGAACGCAATGGCGGAGGTAGCAAGAATAGCGGACAACCCCAGAGCAGCGGCACAGACATGCACCATCGCTCCGGTACAGACGCCAAGAGAAGAGGCCACGCCGACCTTTCGTCCCCCGGCAATTGTCTTTGACAGAATATACAAGAGATCAGGCCCCGGTGATATATTAATCATCAGGGCAGCGGTAAAAAATAATGTCCAGTAGGAAAATGATTCCATAGTTTATTCCTAATAGAAATGATTAAAAAACCGACCAGGGCTTAGGCATGAAAATCAATTTGTACAGCCCCAGGGCATAACGGTCGGTCATACCGGCAATAAAATCACAGACCTCGCGGTGTCGTTTCTTTTTTCCGTCTTCCGACTCAATCTTGGCAATAGGCGGACATTCTCCGGGCCCGGCCTTAGGAAACTCATGTTCCAGGAAAAATGCATACAGATCCCGGATGATCCGTTGTGCCTTTTCAAACTCGTTATGTACCCGCCAATTTCGATATACATTGTCATAGAGGAAGGAGCGCATCTCAGTGATGGTACCCGTCATACGATCACTCAAATGCAGTCGACCATCATCCTGTTCCAGAGTAAAGGTCACCAGGTCACGCACCATCGAATCAATACGACGGGAGGAATTATCTCCGACAACCTCACGTAAATGAGCCGGCAAGTCGGTCTTTTGTATCATGCCCGCCCGAATGGCATCATCCATGTCATGGTTGACATAGGCCATGATATCCGCCACTCGCACCACCTTACCCTCCATGGTCGCCGGCAGTTCACTTGTATCGGCCGGCAAAATATCCTTGTATCCCTTGGAGTGTTTTAAGATGCCGTTTCTCACCTCCCAGGTCAGATTCAGGCCACGGCCGTGGTCTTCTAAAAAATCGACGACCCGCAGGCTTTGACGATAATGTTTGAACCCTCGTGGATGGAGCTGATTGAGACTGAACTCACCGGCATGGCCAAAGGGGGTATGGCCCAGATCATGGCCCAGGGCAATTGCCTCGGTCAGATATTCATTTAAGCGCAGGCAGACGGCAATGGTACGGGCGATCTGCGAGACTTCCAACACATGGGTCAGACGGGTCCGGTAATGATCTCCGGCAGGGGCAAGAAACACCTGCGTTTTATGCTTAAGCCGACGAAAGGTTTTCGAGTGAATAATCCGGTCGCGATCACGCTGAAAAACCGTGCGCAGGTCACATGTGTCCGGTTCTTTGTGCAGACGTCCCCTGGAATTGACACTGAAGCAGGCATGGGGTGAGAGAATGACCTGCTCCTGTTTTTCAAGCTGACAACGAATAGACGGACTCATGATCTCCTTCCGGATTGTGGTAGAAAAAGACGAAATATTCCCGTAATCCGCTCTTCTTAGCAGGCCGGGGCCGCTGAAACAAGGTTTTTTCTCCTCTTGTAGGACAAGAATCAGCAGGGTGAATGTACATTATCAAAAACTGTGTCAGTTGAGGCAGTCTGCAAGCAGTATCGCCAGATGAGAGACCGCAACCGGGAGATCATGCTCCATCTTGCCCTGCTGCCACTGCATCAGGCAGCCGGAACAGGTCGTCACCACCAGATCCGGAGCACACCCCAATCCATTTTCAGCGCATTGCCTGAAAATAGTC
>WGCP01000311.1 GCA_015493715.1 Desulfobulbaceae bacterium | reverse complement strand
CCGACTCATATGATGCCGCCTGTCTTGCCGTCGGCGCTCTGATCGATGGTATCAGGCGTCTTGAAAGCGGGGAAATCGACAACGGTTTCTGCCTTGTCCGGCCGCCCGGCCACCATGCCGAGCATGACCAGTCCATGGGGTTCTGCCTGTTCAACAACGTTGCAGTTGCCGCCCGATGGGCCCAAGAAAAACAGGCAAAAAAAAGAATTATGATTGTCGACTGGGACCTGCACCATGGAAACGGCACCCAGCACAGTTTCTATGATACCGACCAAGTGCTCTACTGCTCCACCCATCAGTTCCCGTATTACCCCGGCTCAGGGGCCGTTATCCAGACCGGAAATGCTGTCGGCGAGGGATTTACGGTCAACGTGCCCCTGCCCGGCGGCCAGGGTGATGCCGAGTTCGCCCGTATTTTTAACGAACTCTTTGCCCCCGTCGCCAAACAATACCAGCCTGAACTCATACTTGTTTCCTGCGGATTTGATATCTATGACGGTGATCCCCTCGGCGCAATGAAGGTAACGCCCGCCGGCTTTGCCTATATGACCAGGGTTATGCAACAGTTGGCCGATGAACTCTGCGGCGGTAAACTGCTGATCACTCTTGAAGGCGGGTATAATCTCACCGGTATGCGGGATGGCGCCATGGCGGTTTTAGGTGAACTTTGTGGCGACCCTTTTCCAGGATACGGCCTGGACCTCTCGGCGATAAAGTCACTTGCGACAACAAAGGTGGAATGCTCGCCGCTTATGCAGTCCATATCCATGCAGCAAAATTACTGGAAGCTGTAAAATATACTATGCAATGGCGTCATTGTATGAGAGAATTAAAGGAGTTAGAGTACCGGGGAAAAATAATATCTCATAATGAGCCGGTTTTTGCTTCAAATTCAGGCATGAAAATTAGTTTATATAGCTAATATATAGATATTTTCAAACACGGAAGCAAGAGCATACGACAAGAAGAATGGGATAATTTTTTCCGACCATATTCACCTGAACAACTCTCTCAGCTTGCATATCGTCTACAGGGTACCTTGAAAAATTAGATATTTTGTTCAAGTTCAAGGAACAGTGAAAAATAAAAACGCAGCATATTATGCATATGTGAGCATTTTATTTTTTACTGTGATACAGAAATTGGGCAAAATAGCAATTTTTCAAGGTGGCCTACAGTGAAGTCGTTCCCTCACTGCGTAATACCCTTCGGCAAGACAGACAAACCAGGAGGTGACAAATACATAAAACATGGGAGCAAAAATTCTCATAGCCGATGATGATGATCTGGTTCGAACCGCCGTCCAGCGAATTCTTACCATGTACGATCACGACGTCACCGCCGTCGCCTCCGGCCGGGAGATTCTGGAGCGCGTATCCGATGATTACGACGTCATTGTGCTCGATATCAACATGCCCGACATGGATGGATTCGAGACCCTGGAACAGCTCAACAAACGACAATTCGATATCCCTGTCCTGTTTCTTACCGGTGCCGGGTCGATGTCCTATGCCGTCAAGGCGATCAATCTCGGCGCCTATGATTTCATTACCAAGCCCATTGAAGATATTGAAATATTCCATGTCAAGGTTCGACGAGCCATTGAAAAAAGGACCTTTCTTCGCCATGAAAAGCTCTACAAAAATAATCTTGAAAAAGAGGTCCGCTCCAAAACCAGAGAACTGGCTGAAAAGAATATTCTCCTTGAACGATACAGCAGGCACCTGGAAAAGGCGACCGTCCAGATCATGTCTTCTCTGCAGGCGGCGATGGAGGAAAAGGATGAGTACACCGCCGGCCATACCCGCCGGGTGACTGAATACGCCATGCTTCTGGGCCGGGCCATTCATCTTGATAAAGAGGATCGAACCGTCCTGAAAAGGGCTTCCCAGTTCCATGATATCGGCAAACTCGTCATCGACCTCTCCTGTATTCAGAAACCCGGCAAACTGACCGCCGAAGAATGGACACTCATTAAAAAGCACCCGGAAGTCGGAGCCAATATCATTGAACCGCTGCAATTCATGGATCGTGAACGCGACATAATCCGGCATCACCATGAAAAACTTGACGGCAGCGGATATCCGGACGGGATAAGGGGTGACGATCTGGACATCCTCACCCGTATATTGACAGTGGCTGATAGTTTTGACGCCATGACCTCACGACGAAATTATCGTCGCAACCTCACGACGGTTGAGGCCGTTAGGGAACTTCGACAATGTGCAGGCAGCCAGTTTGACCCGGAGTTGGTTGAATATTTTGCCAAAATTGTTCTCTCAACCGACTATCCGGACAAACAGGAGCTATCACCTGAACTGGATGGTTAGGAGTCGTCCGGAAATAACTTGAACATCTCGCATCTCATCTTCAGGCCGTCTGTGACCGATTTTCAATCACAAAATCCTCAACGTAGCACAACTACGTCTGCGGCTTTGCTCAATCAAATCGGCCAAATTCAACCTAAATCTGAGCGCGATATTGTCCAACTTATTTCCGGACGACTCCTTAGCAACCTCTTTTACCGTTTTTTCCTTTTTTCTATTGTATTCCCATACGGCTCATTTTACACTCTTAGCCGAAACCCGAACCGGCTTTTATGCGCTGGTTGCCGAAACAGAGCGTGACGGCTCTGTTTTCACGTCAACATTAAGGTACCTAAAAACTCATGAAGATAAGCAAGGAAAACGTCAAACGTGTTGCCCGGCTTGCCCGACTTGATCTTTCCGAAGATGAAATTGCCACCATGACCAGACAACTGGACACCATTCTCCAGTATGTCGCCAAGCTGGACGAACTTGACACCAAAGACGTTGCGGTTACCACGCATCCGCAAAACGCCGTTAATACCTTCCGCAATGATGAAGCACGTCCATCTCTCCCACGAGACAAGGCGCTTGCGGCCTCCCCCATGCAGAACGGGGAAGCCTTTGTGGTTCCCAAAGTTATTTAGAGGGAAGAAAAATGTATCAAATGACCATTTTTGAGGCCCGAGAAAAGCTGAACCGGGGAGAAATCACCTCGGTTCAGCTCGTGCAATCCGTCCTTGCCCGTATTGATGCCGTTGAAGACCGCACCAAGGCCTATCTGGCCCTGGATAAAGAAGGCGCCCTTGCCGCCGGCGAGAAGGCCGACAGAGACGGAGGCAGCGGTCTGCTCCATGGTATTCCCCTTTCGGTTAAAGATGTTTTCTGCACAAAAAAATTTCCGACCACCTGCGGATCGAAAATGCTTGCGGGTTTTATCCCGCCCTATGATGCAACGGTTATTGAACGACTGAACGATGCCGGTGCCATTCTGCTGGGCAAGGCGGCCATGGACGAATTTGCCATGGGTTCCACCAGTGAAAACTGCGCCTTTCAGGTACCGGAAAATCCATGGAAGGCCGGTTATGTCACCGGTGGTTCCAGCGGCGGATCGGCAGCGGCGGTTGCCGCCGAGGAATGTTTTGCCTCCCTTGGCTCCGATACCGGCGGCTCCATACGACAACCGGCATCGCTGTGCGGTATTGTCGGCATGAAGCCCACCTACGGCAGAGTTTCCAGGTATGGACTTGTCGCCTTTGCCTCCTCCCTGGACCAGGTGGGCCCTTTAACCAAGGATGTTCGTGACTGTGCCCTGATGATGAATGTGATCGCCGGCTACGATCCACGCGACTCCACCTCAATTGACTGCGAGGTACCCGATTATACGGCCATGCTGACCGAGGGATTGCAAGGAATGCGAATCGGTGTTCCCAAGGAATATTTCGGACAAGGCCTTGATCCCGAAGTCGACAGGGCCGTCCGTGACTCCATTACTCTGCTCGCCGATGCAGGCGCTGAAATCGTTGATGTAACGCTACCACATACCGAATATTGTGTGGCCGTCTACTACCTTATCGCCCCGGCCGAGGCAAGTTCCAACCTGTCCCGTTTTGACGGCGTGCGCTTCGGCCACAGGGACATGGATGCCGATTCTCTCATCGACATGTATCGCAGCACGAGGTCCCAAGGCTTTGGGGATGAGGTCAAACGGCGTATTCTTATAGGGACCTATGCCTTGTCGGCAGGGTATTATGATGCCTACTATAAAAAGGCCTCCCAGGTGCGCACCCTGATTAAGGACGATTTCACCAATGCCTTTGACCAGTGTGATCTCATCGTGTCACCGGTCACCCCAACCCCGGCCTGGCAAATCGGTGAGAACGCTGACGATCCTCTTGCACTATATCTATCCGATATTTTAACGATCTCCGCTAATCTTGCCGGCATTCCAGCCCTGTCCGTACCCTGCGGCATATCAAAGAATGGACTGCCCATCGGCATGCAGATGCAGGCAGCCCACTTTAACGAGGGAACTCTCCTTAAAGCGGCATGGAACCTGGAATTGAGAAACAAATTAAACCTGAAGAAACCGGACCTGTCATGAAATTTGATATACCTGAAAATATTGCCTCCATTGTTCCCTATCCGCCAGGCAAACCCCTGGAAGAATTAGAACGAGAATACGGCATCAGTGATTCCATCAAACTGGCATCCAACGAAAATTCCTGGGGACCCTCGCCCAAGGCTGTTGCAGCAATTGGGCAATCCCTGCAGGGATTGCATCGCTATCCCGACGGCTCAAGCTTTTTTCTGACGGAAGCCCTTGCCGGTCGGCTCGGTGCCGGCATGGATGAAATTGTCCTTGGCAACGGTTCCAACGAGGTGATTGAATTTCTTGTTAAAGCCTTTGTCCGGACCGGTGATGAGGTCATCAGCAGTCATCCCTCTTTTCTGATGTACCAAAAGTTTGTTCAGGTGCGGGGCGGCTGCAACAGGGTCATCCCCCTTAAAGACATGCGGCACGATCTGGCTGCCATTACCGACACAGTCAATGACAAAACCAGACTGATTTTTCTCGACAATCCCAACAACCCCTGTGGAACATTCTTTTCTGCTCAAGAGCTTGATAAGTTCCTCAAGGGATTACCGGAATCCGTTATCGTCGTGCTGGATGAGGCCTATGTCGATTTTGTCGAAGCCGAGGAACGCATAGATATCCTCTCCTATATCCGCCAGTCCGAGGGTATTCCCGCCGTCGTTGCTCTGCGCACCTTTTCCAAAGCATTCGGACTGGCCGGGTTACGAGTTGGATTTGGCCTTATGCATCGCGAAATAGCCAACCTCCTGCACAGGGTACGGCAGCCGTTTAACATTAACCTGCCTGCCCAGGCAGGCGCTCTTGCCGCCCTGTCTGATGACGCCCACTACAATGCAACGATAAATAAAACCCGTTCAGGACGATTGTGGCTGCAGGAAAAGGTTAAAAAAATCGGGTGCATCCCCTATCCCTCAAAGACAAATTTTTTCCTTATTGATGTCCGAGGCGATGCGACGACTCTCTATGAATCCATGCTGCACAAAGGCGTCATTGTTCGTTCAATGGCCGCCTATGGTTATCCAAACTTCATTCGTATTACCGTCGGCACCAAAAGCGAAAATGAACGTTTCGTCACTGCACTCATCGAGAGTTTATCCGAACTGAATTATGTCTGACAAACTTAATATCGTCACCATTGACGGCCCGTCCGGGGTCGGCAAATCGACGGTTTCCCGCCTGTTGGCACAACGCTTAGGATATACCTATCTTGACACCGGAGCAATGTATCGCGCCGTTGCCTTAGCGTGCAGAGAAGCTGATATCGACCCCTCCGATGAAAGGGCTGTGGCCGCTCTCCTGAAAAAATTCAGCCTCAACCTGGAACCGCCTGACCAAGTCGATGCTGATGTCAGGGTTTTTCTTAACTCCAGGGAAATCACCCCATTTTTGCGTACTCCTGAAATAGCAATGACGGCCTCCAAAGTATCCGCCTTGCCTGTTGTTCGAGAAAAGCTCACCCAACTGCAACGGCAGATAGGTCAACATGGCGAAATTGTGGCTGAAGGAAGGGACACAGGCACCGTTGTTTTTCCAAACGCCTCCTGGAAATTTTATCTGGATGCAAGCCCTGAAGAGCGTGCACGCCGGAGGACTGAGCAACTAGAACAAAAAGGCATGAAAGTAGATCTAGCCGCCATTCTTCAGCAAATCATCAAACGCGACCGAAATGATTCTACGCGGTCTCTTGCCCCCCTTAAACCGGCCGATGATGCTGTTATTGTCGACTCAAGCCGCATGTCCGCAGAAGATGTCGTCAAGGTCATACTCTCCCATATCACCCACTCCAAATAATCGTTTTTCCTTCCGCCGCCTGTTGTTCCGACGCCAAAAACGTTTGAAAGTACTAAGCGACCACCAGCTACAAGCTGGTGGGTTTAAAGCTCGGCGGGCTAAACCGCCGACTGAAAGCGAATGCGTCTGCAAGACGGTGGTTTTAAACCACAAGCTTAAAAAAAACGGCTAAAGCCTGCCCAGCAACAATAAACTGTAAAAGATTAAACCATTCACCAAAGAAACTATGCCGCTCATCCGACCGCCGATTGCATCTATGGCCGGTCTCTCCGCATGCGGAAGTATTCTCAGGTCAAAAAAAAAACGGTCGACCACAATGGTCGACCGTTTTACGAAGGAGAAAACAAGGTATATAAGCAGTTGGCAGGCTGCTTGTCTACCATATTGGTCAGGCAAAGCACATAATGCGCGACCAATCTTGAACACCCGGAAACTTCCAGTGCCCCGGGTAAGGAATAGTTCGAAAATTAGCAGTATCGATCAATGACCGACCACAAGGGGCCGGTCGTCACACGAAGGAGAAAACAAGGCATGTAAAGCAGTTGGCAGTCTGCTTCGATACCATTATTGACCAAGTAATGCGGTAGCGGCTTGACCAATCACTGAACCCGGGAGCAGGCCGATTCCCAAAACCCCGAGTAAGGCAATACCAAGTGCAGCAGATATTCCGGGAGTGAAATCCAGAGAAATATTCTCTTGTGGATCACTCATATACATATATCGTACAACTCGTAGATAAAAGAAGGCCGAAATTGAACTGAAAATAACCAAGCCTATGACGGTCATCGTGTACCCGGCTCCAAATGCAGCTTTTAACAGGTAAAATTTACCAACAAAACCAGCCGTCGGTGGAATACCGGTCAGAGAAAACATAAAGATCAACATCAAAAACGCAGCCATGGGATTTGTTTTTGCCAACCCTTTGTAATCCTCAAGAGATTCCCGTCGATTACCTGGACTTGCAAGAAGAACAAGGATAGCAAAAGCGCCCATATTCATAAAGCCGTAAGTCAACAGATACGTCATAGTGGCTGACAAGCCTTCTGCGGTACCCGATAAAACCCCAAGCAGCGAATAGCCGGCATGGGCAACAGCAGAATAAGCTAACATTCGTTTTATGCTGGTCTGGGAAAGAGCCGTAATATTCCCTATAGCCATGGTCAACAATGCAAGGGAAGCGAGCAAAATCCCCCATTGATCATGGAACTGGGGAAAGCCCGTCAGAAGGACACGACCAAAAACAGCAAATCCAGCGGCTTTCGGCCCAACAGACATAAAGGCGGTAATCGCAGTCGGAGCACCATCATAGACATCAGGTGTCCAAAAATGAAACGGTGCAATCGCAACCTTAAAACAAAAGGCGGCGAGCATCAGACCGAGGCCGGCAAGAAGAGCGGGATTATGTAGCAAATTGCCGGAAACAGTGAATTTTGCAATCTGAGAAATATTAGTAGTCCCGGTCAACCCGTAGACAATTGATATGCCATACAATAATATCGCTGATGCAAAACCACCCATAAGAAGATATTTCATGGCCGCTTCAGCAGAGCGTCCATCGTTTCGTGGCATTCCAACGAGGCAGTAAATAGAAAGCGCCATCAGTTCAAGACCAAGATACAGGACCATCAAATCACCGGCGGAAGCCATCAACAACATACCGACTGCGGAAAATACCATCAGGGAATAATACTCACCCTGATTGAGACCTTCAGTGCGCCTAAAATGTTCGCTCATTAAAGCAGTGAGAATGACACCTATAAGACAAATTACCTTAAAAAAAGCTGCGTAGGAGTCGCAAATAATCATTCCCCCGAATCCGACAATATCCTTTTCTCCCGCAACCATGAGCAAGGCGGCTAAACACCCAATAACCGTCAGCCAAGGCAAAAATTCTCGACGTTTGGGAGCAAATACATCTAAACCGATAAGAAAGAGGCCTATACAAACCAGAAACATTTCCGGAACAATCGGTCCAAAGGCTTTCCAGCTGACAAGTGCTGTATTAATCATTGTCTATCCTTTTGCTTGAAAACTAACAGATAATTATTTTCAGTCCGTCAAGATTAGTGAAGTACAATAGCTGCAACTTGCTTCGCTGCGCCCGCACTTCCTTGAACCTGATCAATAAGATGCGTAACCGATACATGCATAAAACTCAACATAGCATCAGGATACAGACCAATCCAGAAAACCAGCCCGACCATGGGCAACAAGGTAATTATCTCTCTTGTTGTTAACTCGGGTAACCCAACGACCTTCTTATTAATGGGATTAAAAAATACACGTTGATACAACCAAAGCATGTACCAAGCCCCAAGAACCAAACCGGTTGCAGCAAAAAAGGCTGCCCAGGGACGATAAATAAAGCTACCAAGCAGAATGAGGAATTCACCGATAAATCCGTTGGTAGCAGGTAGTCCAACGGCGGCAAGAGTAAAGAGCAGAAAAAAGGATCCAAAGACAGGCATGGTAGACGCCAGTCCACCGTAATCCTTTATTACCCGTGTATGAGTTCTCTCATATACCATGCCGATACAGAGAAAAAGAGCCCCAGTAACAACCCCATGGTTTATCATCTGTAAAATCCCACCTTCAACACTCTGGGAGTTCAGACAAAAAATACCAAGGGTAATATATCCCATATGTGACACGGAACTGTAGGCGATCAGTCGTTTCAAATCTTTCTGGGCAAGACAAATGACGGCACCGTACACAATACCAATGAGGGAAAGAACAATCATCGGCACCATCATTGCCTGAGTGGCCTGAGGTAAAATCGGCATGGAAAAGCGTAGAAAACCATACGCGCCCATTTTAATGAGTACAGCGGCAAGAATGACTGAACCGGCAGCAGGGGCCTCGGTATGTGCATCCGGGAGCCAGGTATGAACAGGCCACATGGGCACTTTGACAGCGAAAGCGGCAAAAAACGCTAAAAATAACCAAATCTGAAATTTGATCGGATAGGAATGTCTCGCAAGTTCGATAACATCAAAGGTGTGACCGCCTTTCATGTACAAGGCGATAATACCAACCAGCATTAAGAGACTACCAATTAGAGTGTAAAGGAAGAATTTGATGGTCGCATAAATCCGATTCGGTCCGCCCCATATCCCGATGATCAGAAACATCGGGATAAGCATAACTTCCCAAAAGATGTAAAAAAGAAAGATATCGGTTGCACAAAATACGCCGATCATCACACCTTCAAGAACTAAAATGGATAGAAAAAATTCTAAAACCTTTTTTTCTATGGCCTCCCAGGAAACCAGAATGGCTAATATGGTTACCAAGGTGGACAGGAGGACAAAGAGAACACTAATCCCGTCGACACCTAAACTGTAATTAATATTAAAGGCGGGTATCCAGGAATGATGTTCGGTAAACTGCATGAGATAGGTGGTTTTGTCGAACATGAAGAACAGAGGTATGGACAAAACAAATTCAATCAGACTTATAATCAGGGCCATGATCTTAATGGCCTGAACATCTTCCCTTTTAACAATCAGGAGAGAAAATCCGCCTATGATCGGGAAGAAAATAAGTGCGCTTAGCAATGGTGCAGACATATTTATTACCGTAATTGTGGTTGGTTGGGGTAGTTAACCCAAATTTACTATTCCCTGACCTCTACCTTTCTACCTTGTAAACATCCAAACAAAGATAAATAATGCACTTCCACCCATCCAGGCAAGGTAATGCGAAATCTGACCATCCTGGAGTCCTCGAAGTCTGGTGGAAAAAGCTCCGATTCCGCGTGGAATTCCATTGACGATCCCCTCAATAAAGCCGACATCAACGATTTTTAAAACAACCTTGCGGCTAAAGCTGAGGGTTGGCTCAACAATTCCACCAATATAAATCTCATCAATGAAGTACTTGTTTAGCAGGAGGTTGTAGGTGCGGGGAAACATCTCAACCAGTTTCCCTGGAATTTCCGGTTTAGTGATATACATGAAGAAGGCCAGCAAAATTCCGCAGCCACCAGCCAGAATGGAAGTGCCGAGTAAAACGGATTCCGTGTAGGTTGAAATCTGCAATTCAGGTTCGCCGACCACAGGGGCAAGAAAATGGCCCCAGTAATTATGACCACCGAGTAACGCCGGGATACCAAACCAACCGGCACAAACAGCGCCAATCGCCAACAGAATGAGTGGAATGGTAACTACCGGAGAGGATTCTTTGAGGTGTGCCTTCTGCTCGGGAGTTCCACGAAATTCTCCATGAAAGATCAAGAAGAAGAGGCGGAAGGAATAAAAGGCAGTTAAAAATGCAACAAAAGTACCGATAAACCAAGCGAATTTACCTAAGGCAATATCGGAATTAAATGCCATGGTCAAAATTTCATCCTTACTGAAGAACCCGGCAAAGCCAGGAACACCGGAAATCGACAGAGAGGCAAGTAAGAAAGTCCAGTAGGTAATAGGCATGTATTTTTTTAATCCACCCATATATTTAACTTCCTGTTCGTGGTGCATACCAAGGATGATCGACCCGCAACCAAGAAAGAGCAGGGCCTTGAAGAACGCATGGGTGAACAAATGAAACACGCCGGCGCCATAAGCTCCAACGCCACAGCCTATAAACATATAGGCAAGCTGAGATACGGTGGAATAGGCGACAACACGTTTAATATCAGTCTGAACAAGCGCAATAGTTGCGGCAAAGATACATGTGATTGCACCTATAAAGGTGACGACGTTCAAAGCAAAATGAGAGAGCTCATACAGAGGGTTACAACGAGAAATTAGAAAAACACCAGCAGTTACCATTGTTGCGGCATGGATCAGAGCACTGACAGGTGTTGGACCTTCCATCGCGTCAGGCAACCAGACATGCAACGGAATTTGGGCGGATTTACCTATAGCACCGCACATGAGAAGAATACAAATAGCAGTCGGTAAATCAAATGTCATTCCAAAAATCGACCATGAATGTCCAACTATCTGGCCTGCATGACTGAAGACATCGTAATAATTGAGACTGCCGAAGTTAATAAAAATTAAAAAAAGTCCAAGAATAAAACCAAAATCACCAATTCGGTTGACAAGAAAAGCCTTCCTCCCAGCTGCAGCAGCCGATACCTTTTCGTAATAAAAACCAATCAAAAGATAGGATGAAAGCCCAACAGCCTCCCAGCCGAAGAACAGCTGCATAAAATTATTGCCGAGTACCAGCATGAGCATAGAGAAGGTAAACAGACTCAAGTAGGAGTAAAATCGGTAATATCCGTCTTCACCCTTCATGTATCCAACAGAATAAATATGAACCAGAGAACTGATTGTGGTTACAACAATCAGCATTACAGCCGTCAACTGATCCAAAAGAAAGCCAACCGCCACTGTCGTATTCCCTGAACTGATCCAGGTATAAAGATCCTGATTAATGAAATGGCCGGACTTAACAGTAAGAAATGCCTTTAAGGCGCAAGAAAATGAGATCAGAACGGCAATAATCGGTACCCAATGAGAATTTACCCCTAAACGCTTACCAAAAAGGAAAGTAAAGATAAATGAGGCCAGTGGTAGGAACGGGATAGCGAGCAACCACCAAGGTAGAGAACCTTTGTGCGTTGGTGCAATGAGCTGTCGCAAATTTTCTTCATGCTTACCCGTTTCGGCCTGTCCTTCGATATTTCCCTCATCCACATGACCCAGTTCCGTATGTCCAGACGTTACGACTGCAACAGAATGCTCGGATACGGCCACATGAATGTTACTTCCATCTGCATTGATCGTATGCATGGTATTGGCAGCGGCAGGCAAAATTGAAAAGCCACTGATGACAAATACCAGAAAAAATATGTTTTTTATTTGCTGTCTCATGCCTATCCCTTCAACTGGTTGACTTCATCAACATGGACTGTTTTACGACTACGATAAAGCGTGATTGCGATACCAAGGCCGATAGCCGCTTCAGCAGCTGCCACTGTTATTATAAAGAAGGTGAATACCTGACCACGCATCGATTCGAGATAATGACTAATAGCCACCATGTTCAAATTAACAGCGTTCAGCATCAGCTCAATGGAGAGAAACATCATAATAAGGTTTCTCCGAGTCAGAAAACCACAGACGCCAATGGCAAAAAGAATGGCGGCAAGAGACATATACCAACTTAAAGGAATCACTTGGAGCCCTCCTCTTCAATGAATAGATCACAAGAGTTCAATATCAACACCAGATACCATACTCCGCAATCAGGAAATAAATTTTGCATCATTTAACTCTTCTCAATTGTAGTTGGAGTATCATGTCTGGCCAGAACAAGGCCGCCGATTACAGCAATGAGCAGTATCAGGCCTGCGATCTCAAATGGAAAAATATAGGTCGTATACATTTCGATACCTAAGGCCTTAGTGTTTGTCGCCTTTATTACCGCATCCATTGGCCAATGGCCTTTCTGTCCCAAAATAAAGGCAGGAAGCATTGCTATAAGCGAGACACCAATACCCACGGAAATGATTCTACCAAGCCAAGCTGAAGTAACAAATCGATCCATCTTTACCTCATCGCGCAGACTGACAAGGAACAGGACAAAGAGATAAAGAACTAATATAGCTCCGGCATACACTATGATCTGGACGGCAGCTATAAATTCGGCGCCGAGAATAAGATACAATCCGGCCATATGGAAGAAAAGAATCAACACCATTAGTACAGAATGTACAGGGTTACGCATCGTAACAGCAAGCAAGCCGGTACCGACAATCATAACTGCGCAATAGAGGAAAAATAAATAAGTAAACATAAGGTTTGGCTCCCTGATCGGAACTTTATACTGTTATTGTTCTCGTTTGACCAAATTACCAACGACCTGGCCTTCAATCGTCCACTCTTCCGGTACATCCAACCTTTTAGCCGCAGGTAATCGACTTTCAGGGATTCCCCTTGGCCGCCAGAAGGGATTTACATAGTTCTTTATGGCCGCTCCTTTCATCTCAGCAAAGGCATCCCAATTTGCAAGCAATCGTTCCTGATTAAAAAAGATGGACTCACGATCATAAGCGGCATATTCATACATTTCCGTCAAAACAACCGCATTAACAGGGCATACTTCTACGCAGAATCCACAGTACACGCATCGTAGAGCCTCAATATCATAGGAGTCAACAACCCGGCTTCCGGTGTCCTCATCCTCATGAAAACGGATATGAATGCAACGGGACGGACAGACAGTTACGCAGCGCATACAGGCAACGCATTTGGACTGTCCTGTTTCTTCGTCACGAACCAATGCGTGCTGACCACGGAATCCTAATTTAATATCCGGCTTTTCCTGCGGATATTGCCGTGTAATAGGTTTAGAAAAAAGCATCCGCAAGGTAAAGGCCATACCCTGCATGATTTCACTATGCAAAATGGTCTGCAGCAGATTTCTTTTAGGCTTATATTGAATTTTCATAGAAGTTATCCTTTTAGCCGGTAAAAGCTTTGATAAAACCGGTGAGAACAATATTACCGAGGGCAAGTGGAATAAGAAGTTTCCAGCCGATCGTCATCAACTGATCGTATCTATACCTGGGCAGGGTCGCCCGAATCCAGATAAAGACAAACATAAAGGCATATACCTTGACCACAAACCAGAAGGGAGGAAATATTGTTACTTCAAAAGGCCCGTTCCAGCCTCCAAGAAAACAGATGGTCCCAATGGAAGCCATGACCATCATTCCTATATACTCAGCCATAAAGAAAATGGCATATCGCATACCTGAATATTCAGTCGCATAACCGGAAACCAGCTCGGTCTCAGCCTCGGGTAGATCGAAAGGCACTCGATTTGTTTCAGCCAACATTGCTATAAAGAAAACAAAGAAAGCGATAATCTGTGGAAAAATATACATTCCGCCGAATGATCCGCCTTGGACTTCAACAATCTTGGTCAAATTAAGTGTCCCGGAAAGCATCATCACTCCGACAAGGCTGAGCCCCATGGCAACTTCATAACTAATCACCTGGGCCATGGATCGTAACCCACCGAGAAATGTATATTTTGAGTTAGATGCCCAGCCTGCTAAAATAACGCCATAGCTTGATAACGAACTCATCGCAAATAGAAATAGCAGGCCGATATTGATATTCGCCAGAACCCATCCTTTTGCAAAAGGGAGAACGGCTAAAGAAGTCAGCATTGCCGTCAGACAGATAATCGGGGCCGCGCGAAATGTTACTACATCAGCCTGTTCCGGAACGATATCTTCTTTAAAAAAGCTTTTTATACCATCGGCAATTGGCTGCAATAATCCATGCCATCCGATCCGCATTGGCCCCATGCGAACCTGCATATGCCCGATAATTTTACGTTCAAAATACGTCGCATAGGCAACGTGCAACATAATAACCGCAAAAAGAACGAGGATTTCTATTAGTATAATTAGTACGTGCATAATATTCCTTTAGCTTGTATCCCTGCCGATCTTACACCTTTATTGTCTACCGATCACACTCGCCAAGTACGACATCCAAAGTTCCTATATTTGCAATAAGATCAGCGATCATACTTCCCTCCGCAAGTGCAGGCAGAGCACTGATATGAATAAAAGAGGGCGAACGCATATGCATACGGTATGGACGCCCGGAGCCATCACTGATGAAATAAAATCCAAGCTCTCCCTTGGGTACTTCCGTGGAGACATAAATATCTCCAACCGGGAAGTGCTCTTTTTCCTCGAGAAGACGAATTAAACCTGTTCCGTACGAGGAGGATCCCGCTTCAACTTTTCGCTGTCCATGTAGCGGCATTACCAGATCAGGAGCGTCTTCGGAAATAATAGATCCCGGAGGAAGCTGATCAATACACTGCTGGATAATGCGCCCCGATTGATGGAGTTCTTCCATACGGCAACGATAGCGGGCATAAATATCCCCATCGTCACTGATGGGTACTTCAAAGTCAACAAGATCATACGCATCATAGGGCCGATGCTTCCGAATATCATAATCCACACCGGAACCTCGAAGACAGGCGCCGGTAAGTCCGAGCTCTAGCGCCTCTGATGCAGACAGCACACCGATACCGACGGTTCGCTTCAGCCATATACGATTGGTATCAATTAATGTCTCATATTCCTCAATATGCATTGGAAAATCGGCAACAAATCGTTGCAAAACATCGACAAAATTTTTGGTTACATCTTGTCGAACGCCACCAATCCTGGGATAGGAAAAGGTCAATCGGGCACCACAGAGTTCTTCAAAAAGATCAAGCAGAACCTCTCTCTCACGAAAACAGTACAAAAAAACCGTCATTGCACCGATATCAAGAGCATGCGTCGCCAACCAGAGTAAATGCGAAGCGATCCTGGACATCTCACAAACAATGGTCCGAATATACTTGGCCCGAAGCGGAACGGAAATACCCAGCAACTTTTCAACCGCCACGCAGTAGCCAACATTATTAGCCATTGCAGCGATGTAATCAAGTCTGTCAGTCAGAATTAATGATTGGGCATAGGTTCGATTTTCGGCAATTTTATCAAAACCGCGATGCAGGTATCCAACATGGGGTGAACATTTGATAATTGTTTCACCATCAAGCTCGAGATCAACGCGTAAAACACCATGAGTCGCTGGATGTTGAGGCCCCATTTTCAGGGTATATCGCTCACCATCACCGTCTGCAACCGGAACATTCACTGTCTTAGTTATGGGCCGTGTCATGATTTCTCGTTCCCTTTAGTTTGCGACCGTTCTGCCTTGGTCCTAAGCGTTCCATCACTCAAACCGAATTCCTGCAACTTAACTACCTTGTGCTTCAACTTTTCCAAACCTGACCATTCCTCTCTTCCCTTAAGTGGATATTCCTTACGTAGAGGATGACCGCTCCAGTCATCGGGAAGCAAAACACGTCGCATATTCGGATGGTCATTAAAGGAAATACCCATAAGATCATAACATTCACGTTCATGCCAACTCGCTCCGCACCAGAGATCAGTTGACGTGTCGATGCTGGCATCATTTTCAGGAACCTGAGCACGAATACGAATAGAATGCCGGAGCGGGATGGAATACAGGTTGTAGACGACTTCCAAACGTAACAGGTTTTTCCCCTGCCGCTTTTTGTTATCAACCCCACACAAATCCATAAAATGATCCATCTTGATTTCAGGGCTGTCACGAAGCCAGCGCAAAATATCTACAATCCGCTCCCGTTTAACAACAACCCCGACCTGGCCATGAAAATCGCAGATATCGAGAACTTCTTCGGAGAAGTGATCCTGTAATTTTTCGGCTATCTCCATAGACTCCATCTGTACTGCTCCTGTAATATTTTTTCCTGCATCTTGATCAGTCCCTGCATAAGAGCTGCAGGACGAGGAGGACACCCCGGAACATAGACATCCACAGGGACAATGGTATCAACCCCCTGGGTTACAGCATAGGAGTTAAACACACCACCACTGCAGGCACAGCTTCCCATGGCCAGCACATACCTAGGTTCGGGCATCTGATCATAAACCCTTCGTAAAAGGGGCGCCATCTTCTTGCTCAACGTGCCGGCAACAATCATAAGATCAGCCTGACGTGGACTTGCTCGGAAAATAATGCCGAATCGATCAAGGTCATTAGTCGAGGCTCCCGTATCCATCATCTCAATTGCACAACAGGCAAGGCCAAACGTCATGGGCCATATTGATCCGGCCCGTCCCCAGTTAACCAGCATATTCAACGGTCCAAGGACGGCATTGATCCCAGGTATCTTTTTGACCCCATCCGCAATTTCAATCAATGCGGGTTCTTGGATCTCGGATTCTTTTATTTCTCCCATTGGAGAACCTCCTTTTTCCAGGCATATATATAGCCCACGAGCAACAGGAAGATAAAAATAAACATCTCAACCAGGGCAAAAAAACCCAGATGATCATAGGTGATAGCCCATGGATAGAGATAGATCGACTCGACGTCGAAAATGACAAACAAGATGGCGATCAGGTAAAATTTGATCGAAAAGCGCATCCTTGGTGCTTCAGTCGGTTCATTTCCGGACTCATAGGCAATCAATTTTTCATGATAAGGACGGCTTATTCTAAAAAACCGCCCAACATAGAGAGTAACGACTCCAAACAAGACCCCGAAAATCAGCAGGATCAATATCGCCAAGTACTCCTTGGGAATGTACTGTGCTTCCATGGGCTCTTTCCGTTATTTACGGTTTTGCATGAGTTGTTCGGCAAAATCCTGCCGTCTTGAATCCGAGACCTCTTCGACCTCGGAAAAAGTCAGACAATTAGTTGTGCATTTTGTGACGCATGCGGGCTCTAGACCTTCATCAATACGGTCTTTACATAAATCACATTTGTCCACCTTACCAGTACTGGCCTTCCACTGGGGCACGCCCCAAGGACAGGCTATTATGCAGGCCTTGCAGCCAACGCAAAGGCTTTCCTGGACAAAGACGATGCCGTCCTTCTCGCGCCGCTGCATAGCTCCGGTCGGGCAGGCATCGACACACCATGGTTTTTCGCAATGAAAGCAGGCCATGTAAACGAAATCCCGGCTTGGTACCTTGCCCGAATTTGATTCGACCTCCATCATTTTACAAAAATAGGCGCCTTCACCTGGATCATTTTTGTCCTTACAATGCACTTCACATGCTTTGCATCCAATACAATCCGCTACATTCTGGGTTACAATATATTTGCTCATCCGTCTTCCTCCGGCTTATGAAAGCGCTTTAACGGTCACGAAACATCCCTGAAGAGTCGGGCTGCCACCAGCCTTATCCCAGTCTGTTAATTTACCCTTCATAAAAATCTGGTCAGCCACACCCCTGCCATAGGAACGCTCACGTGCAGGGACATCCGTGCCAAAACCATGAAGCATGAAAACGGCCTGCGGATGAATAAAATCAGTAACCTTGGCCTGCAGAACCCCCTTCGTATCTCCAGCGGAAATCTCCACCTCATCACCACTTTTGATGCCGATTTTCTTGGCTGCCTGGGGATTCATCCACAACTTGTTGGTACCGAGCAACTCCGCAAGAATCGGATTATTATGGTGCATACCATGAGTTTGATATCCGCGACGACCAAAAAGTAAATTAAAACTGCCGTCAGCCGGAGCCTGAGGCGCCACATAAGGCTTCAGACATTGTACGCCCATATCTTCCCACTTCTTATTTACTATCTCAATCTTGCCTGATTCCGTTCCGAATTTCAGCTTGTCGCGATCATACCAGATGGGGTCTTTTGCCAACTTGACAAACCCTTTGGCATCAAAGTCTTCAATTTTAATATCCGTATCCTGCAACTGGTAATTCCAGATATCCTCTATGGATTCAAAGGGCATATATTCACCCTTACCCATCCGTTTGGCGATTTCAGTATATATCTGCCATCCGGGCATTGTGTCGTTTATCGGTTCCACGCATTTCTGTCTACGCCCAAAACCCGGTTTCAACCCTTTTTCCGTGCGCAGAATACTATCACGCTCGATATAGGTATTTTCCGGTAAGATAACATCGGCGTACCAGGAAGATTCACTAAAATATACATCCGTCGAAACGATCAATTCAAGCTTATCCCAGATACGTCGCTGTTCGGCCGTTTCGGGCAGAGCGATAAGAGGATTATGACGATGAATAAAATTGGCCTTCACCGGATAAGGCTTGCCGGTATCAATGGCTTCATAGGCGAGATGCAGCATACCAGGCCCCTTATCAAATTGCGGATACCGTGTTCCGCAACCATCCGCACGTTCTTTTTCCTCCGGGGCCGGTACATTTCCAGCAATACTTTTCAAGCCCGCCGACCCGGCATCCCCAGGCCCTTTGGGATAAAAAAGGCCACCGGGAACCTCTATGCTTCCCATAATAGCATTAAGAACATGAATCATGCGGGAGGCATAAAAGGAATCACTGTAGCGGGACAACATCCATCCTGGATGGAAAATAACCTTAGGACGGTCATTGTTTATCTCCTGGCAAAAAGCCATAATTTCTTCAGCAGAGATACCGGTTTCCTTCTCAGCCCACTCAGGAGTATATGGCTTCAAAAAATCACGCAATTTGCTAATACCGTTAACATATTGCTTCACAAAATCTTTATCATAAAACCCTTTTTTAAGAATGTAATGGGTAATACCGAGAAGCAACGCATAATCTGTGCCTGGTTTAATTTGCCAGTAACGGGTCGCCTTGCTCGCCGTATTGGTGGCCAGTGGGTCGACATAGGTTACATGGGCACCGTTATTTACACCCTTGAGAAATCCCTTCACCTCTTTCACTTTAAGGGCCTCGGTAATGTTACGACCGAAAAGAACAATGTGACTGGCATTTTTATAATCGTAGGCGAAACCCTTTCTCCCAAGGCCATAAACCGATTTGGAAGCATGGTTAACATTCCTGCCACAGGTGCAGTCATGATTGTGATAATTAGGGGAACCGAGCGCCTTCATAAAAGCTTTGCGAAGATCTGCAAAAGGACCGCCGCGATCACTAAATATTATTGACCGAGCACCATACTTGGATATTATACCCTGCAGCTTTTCCGTTATATAATCAAAAGCTTCATCCCAAGTTGCCTCCCGCCATTGGCCTTCCCCCCGTTCTCCGGTCCGTATCATGGGATGCGTCGGCCGTTGCGTATCAAGCCGCTGGGAAAGTGTCGCACCACCTTTTGCACAGAGACTTTTCCCCATGCCGCCATCATTGCTGTTGCCTTCAACCCAGACGGGTTTGCCACCTTCAACGGTAACACTTACCGGGCAACGAACAGCACACATACCACAAATACTGTACACAGTTTTTTTCATGACCTTCCTCTTGTTGTTCAACGCAAAGCGCACATTGCTTTCTACGTGTCAGGGTTACTCTAACCGGTTTTCTTGCCAAGTCCCTTTAAGACATATTTTATATTACTCTAAATTTCGGGGGGTTACAACCCTCCAAAACAATTAACATTTCTCAATAAAATCATTTCGGTATGTTTTTTTACCCCTCTTATTTAAAAACTGTCAAGGATTTCTTTTTCATGAAAACCGATATCGCATTTTTTAATACCACAACGTACAATACATAACCCGCTGAATCAATGGTACTCCTTACACGAAGAGGGAAGCTACAAAACTATGGGTGGAAAAAAAAATCTATTTTTATCTTTCTTTTCTTCAAAATAATTGATCATAGATAAAAAACATTGGAAAAGTACTCTGTTATGATATTCTTCTTTCTGTATTTTCGACTGGAAAAATAATGAATAACCCTGAAAAATGAATGTACATTCATTCATTGAGCATGCCAAAGCGGTCAATGACCTTGTTCTCTATTTTTTAAAAATGAGGAACTAAACGACCACCAGCTACAAGCTGGTGGGTTTAAAGCTCGGCGGGCTAAACCGCCGACTGAAAGCGAATGCGTCTGCAAGACGGTGGTTTTAAACCACAGGCTTAAAAAACGGCTAAAGCCTGCCCCAGAAACAATAGAT
>WGCP01000310.1 GCA_015493715.1 Desulfobulbaceae bacterium | reverse complement strand
TTTTTCCCTCTCTCACCACTCGCCCTTATCCCTTATTCATTCCGGGTATCATTTTTACTGCTTTCAATACAGATCATTAGGTAACCTGGTGTGCAGTGGCCGGGTCAATTTATCTTAGCGCAGATGGGTCAGTTTATCTTAGCGCCCAAGCTTACCCCGTACAGCAGACAAAAGAGAATGACAAAAACGCCGGACGATTGCCGCCGCCCAAACCATGATTCGCCGCCGCTAACGGCAAACAGGGTTGTGGCGGCAAGCAGTCCGTAGATGCCTGCGTGCAGCAGTTTGTCAAGATTGGGTATATCCGAAAGCGACAGGCTATCGCCTGGTTGGCTGGAAAGAAAAAAAATTGTCCCCATGACCAGAACCATGGGGATATAACGAAGGCAGTGTTGTCCAAGAGACTTGATTGAATCTCGTTGTTTCTTCTGATGGACAGTAACAGACATTCTACAATCTACAACAAAGATTCAATCTGCTGCCGGTCGGACATCATTCCTGTCGGCCTTTTCAATCTCCATATTGTCCGAATCTACATTTTTCGTCTCCCCGTTTTCAGAATCCACATGGATCATGCCCAACACTTCGGGCGTATAACGTTGTTGGATACGCCTGATTCCCGCATGTATCTGCTGGCAGGGCGCGTTCTGCAACTCAAAACACTGGTTATCCGTGTAGGCGGTTAAGAAAAGACGACGACCACGCAGCTCATAGGTATGGCTCCAGTTGACTTCGATGGTTTCCGTGTTTTCCACCAGGTCAATATCTATGGGTTTCCCTGCCTGGGCAACCTGAACGGCATCACTTTCCACAACCTCAAGCAGCCATCCGTCCCCCTTTTCATCTGTAAATAAAATAAAAACCCCTGATTCAAAAAATAGCTTTTGCTTTTTTTCAGCGGCGGCCTGCAGCTTTTCAACCTCAGTCCGTAATGAAAAACTTGTCGGCTGTACCATTTCCGGCGCAACCGGCTGACCGGTCTGCACTAGGGGCAGGCAGCAATGTTTATATTTTTTTCCTGAGCCGCAGGGACAGGATTGATTTCTTCCGATTTTCGCCATGACATCTCCCGAAATGATATTTCCGCTACCATTACCATTCAACAATTAAAAATGAATCAAAAATAATTGAAAAATCAATCAGAATGAACTCGTAAAAGTCCATTTTTTTCAGTGATGGCTAAGTAAAAACACAGATATACAGGTAAGCGGAGCGAAGCGCAGACTCCGAGGAGTAGTATTCCGGGGCGGGTCTCAACTATACAGGTAGTATGTTGTGAATCGCCCCGGGACACACGACGCAGTAGATCGAAGTTTTTACGACGTCATCAATCAGGAACACTTGGAATACCCGCAGTCGCGACAGATTTCACATCCCTCTTCAAAGATCAGTTTCCCTGAGCATTCCGGACAGATCGAAGAGAAGCCATGCTGGGTGCCGGCCATAAATGATTTAAGGAGTTTACCAAGCTGAGCAGGCAGATCAAGCATATGACCGCTGGAACGGTCAAGCTGTTTTATGATCTCTTCCATGGGGATCTGATAGCGCAGGGCAAGAGAGACAAGCCGGCAAGTGGTCGTCCACATGGTGGACTTGTCCTTAAGGTCGACCTGGTTATCAAAGGGAAATTTAGCAAACACCTCCATGGGATTCTCATCATCATCAAAACAGACAATAAGATAGATGGTGTTGCGGTTGGCGTCTTTTAATCGATACCGCTTGGCACTGAGAACATCCGGTAATTTTTTCTTGGTCACCAGACCGGTCGATGAGACAAGAGCCGTCTCTTTATTTTCACTGGAAACCGTACTCAATACCTGATGATCGCGAGAACCGTCGCGATACACGGTCAACCCCTTACAACCGAGATCGAAGCCAAGCATATAGGCAAGACGGACATCATCCCTGGTGGCATCCGAGGGAAGGTTGATGGTCTTACTGATTGAGGAATCAACACCGCTTGCCTGCAGGGCGCCCTGCATTTTGATATGGGCTTCAGGAGAGATATCCTGGGCGGTCCGAAAAATTTCCTGCCATTTTTCCGGGATCTCGGAATGACCGACAACCGTGCCGGATTCGGCCACCTTTTTCATCACCTCTTCCGAATAAAATCCATGTTTTCGGGCAATAGTTTCGAACTGCTTGTTCACCATGAGAAACAGGTCATTGTCCATGACGTTTTTCTCGGTAACAATGGAAAAATACGGTTCACAACCCGAAGCACAGTCGGCAATCATGGAGACCGTACCGGTCGGCTGAATGGAGGTCAACGCCGCATTTCTGCGCTTGGGATAATCATTTTGTTCGGCATCATAGGCGGGAAACGCCCCCTTCTGTTCAGCAAGCATCACCGAAGCTCTTTCAGCCTCGAGACGAATAAACTGCATAACATCGGCTGCGGTCACACGCCCTTTCTTGGAACCATAGGGCAGTTCAAGCTGGATAAGCATGTCATGCAAACCCATGATGCCAAGGCCGACCTTTCTTGTTTTCTGGGTCATTTCCGCTATTTCAGGAATGGGAAATCGGTTACAGTCGATAACATTATCTAAAAAACGAACACCAAGATGAACCGTTTTGGTCAGTCGATCCCAGGCGACGTCGCCATCTTGTACATATCGCTCCAGGTTTATCGAGCCGAGATTACAGGATTCATAGGGCAACAGCCATTGCTCACCACATGGATTGGTCGCCTCGAATTCACCAAGCTGGGGCGTGGAATTGCCCCGATTGGCGGCATCTATAAACAGAACTCCCGGTTCGCCGTTATGCCAGGCAAGATCAATAATTTCCTCAAACACCTTGCCGGCATGTAGGGTTTCTACGACCTCACCGTTGGAGGGATCAATCAGGTCATACTCTTTGTCATCGCGAACAGCCTGCATAAACTGATCGGTAATGGCAACACTGAAATTGAAGTTAGTAAAGCGATCCTGGTCCTCCTTGGCGTGAATAAAATCCAGGATATCAGGGTGATCAACCCGCAAAACGCCCATGTTGGCGCCCCGCCGTTTTCCGCCCTGCTTGATGGTTTCCGTAGCAGCATCAAAAACAGCGGCAAAGGAAAGGGGACCGGAAGCAACACCCTGAGTCGACTGGACAGCTGAATTTTTCGGACGCAACCGAGAAAAGGAATAGCCGGTGCCGCCACCGGTCTTGTGGACAAGAGCCCCATTACGGATGGAGGTAAAAATACCATCCATGGAGTCTTCCACCGGCAGGACAAAACAGGCGGACAACTGGCCCAGATCGGTGCCGGCATTCATGAGACAGGGGGAATTCGGGAGGAAATCAAGATGATAAATCATATTAAAAAAGCTTTCCCGCAGGGCTTCATACTGCTCATTTTCACGATCCACGACGGCAACCGCGTTTGCTACCCGGCGGCAGAGGGATTCCCAGTTCTCAAGTGGTGTTCCATTTTCATCTTTGAGGTAATACCGTCTGGCCAACACGGCTTCAGCCGTATCAGTCAATTTCTGTTTCACCATATCCCTGGTCATGCTCCCCTCCCTTTTTGCGGAAATGACACTGTTAAATAATTGTCTGCGTCAGCAAACAGCGACAATGGAAAAATTGCGCCTGCATGTTTATAACACAACATATAGAGTGATACAAATATTTTCTGCCCCATATGTAGTGTCATTAAAGATACAGAAGATCAGGAAGTTCGCAGGGAGAGATGAAGTTAGAGCTGTTTTTCGATAAAAAATTTACCATAAAATTATTCCCGGGGAACAAAAAAAAACGGTCATTGGCTCAATGGAAAAATAGTCATTGTATTTTTTCTTTCCGAGGACTAATTGTGATATCGAAAAATAAAAATCCCTTTTACGGGGAGGCAGGTGAAAGCATGGGACGAAACTCACGATTCAGATAACGAACGACAGCAACGTTCCGGCTGGCTCCCACAATATATTATATACGAGGATCAACAAACATGACCGACACAACGTGTATCCGCTGCAAATTCTTTCGCATGAAAAGCCGCTCCGAAGGAATCTGCCGATTGTTGTCCCAACAGCCTGAAACCGACCGGGATGACCGAGAGCAACAGGTGAAAACTGATTTTTCCTGTGAACAGTGGCAGGACTGCGGACAGCAATATTACATTCGACTCGGCTGGATAAAAGGACAATCAGAAAAAGAAGAAAAAAATAGTCGGCCGGTATAACTGGTTATCAACTAAAAAACTTCGGCGATAATCATCGCAAGAAAACAAAGAACAAGATCGTAGCACAATAATCGACCTTTTAATATTTTACCCAGTTCGGTGAGAAATACACTTTTTCAGGAAAACCGGTTGTGGAAAAATAGGTTACTCCCTGCCGGTCATTCCAACAATAGATACTGCCTCCTTTAACGCCGAGGCACTTACGGGCAAATCGGAGTTCTCCGTCAAAACTAAATTCGGCCGTCCCGTAAGAAGATTTCTTCAACATGCAGGGAGAGGAGTCGGCGTCATCCCCCACAGGAGAGATGGTGGTCTGTGCTTTTAGGGGATGTACCGCAGATAAGGGGGCCTTATTTTCCACCGGGGCTTGCCGGACAACCTGAACGGCAGTTGAGGCCTTTGATGTTGCGGAGGCCATCCACGTTGGAATCGTTAGTCCCTGTTCCCCTGACTTCTCTTTCTGGAAATAGAGCAGACTTACCGCAATCACCAAGACCGATACCGCAATGGCTTTCAAGACTTTTCCTCGGGTACGAAACCTGGGTACTGCCGAATAATATTTTTCACGGTTATCACGCAATACAGAAATTTTCCCTTCTTGAAAATTTCTATAAATTACCCGTTCTCCTTGAAGATCCTTTTCCAAGGCCCGCGCCAGTTTGGAAGTTTTGCGCTTTGCCGCCATTTTTTCCGGAATTCCTGTATGCACAATTCACAGCGATTGAGAATAAGTTTCCCCTGTACGGTAGCATACCTTGGATATAAAAATAAAAATCAAATATCAAATACTTCCCTGACCTGGACAGGACGTATTATGAAAAAACGTAATTCTAAGGAGAAAGAAAACAAGCAAAGAAAAATGGTTGAAGGTAAAGCGTAATAGAGGAACACCGAACTGCTCGACGAAGTACAATCGAAACCACCGTGAAGAAGATTGATGGAAAAATATTAATTCGCTGGAAAACAAAAAACCGTCTGAAGAACCAAGATCCTTCAGACGGCTTATGTCTAAAAAATCACGGGGATGTCACTTCCCTGTGCTTATAAAAAAGAAAACTGGCGGGGCCGACGAGACTCGAACTCGCGACCTCCGGCGTGACAGGCCGGCGTTCTAACCAACTGAACTACGACCCCGAAAACTTTTGGTGGGCGGTACAGGGCTCGAACCTGTGACCCTCGGCTTGTAAGGCCGATGCTCTCCCAGCTGAGCTAACCGCCCCAAAAGGATGTGGTGTTTCTACCAGTTTACCCTATGTCCGTCAAGCAAA
>WGCP01000309.1 GCA_015493715.1 Desulfobulbaceae bacterium | reverse complement strand
TATTTTCCAAACCAGTTGAGGTAAAAAAATGAAGGCAAAAGATTTGATGTCACCCGTCATGCAATATCTCACCCCTGAGACGACACTGTGCGAAACGGTGACCACTATGCGCGAAATAAAACGTTCGCACGGTCTCCCCATCAAGGGCATGCTTGTCAAAAATGAACGGAGCAAATTGGTGGGAATTCTGTCTATAAAAGATATCCTGGCCGCAGTAATCCCCAGTTATCTGTCTCCGGATATCGCCATCTTTTCCTGGGAAAACATGCTCGAAGAGATGACCGCCCGGGCAGCGGACAAGAAAGTCGCCGACATCATGGTAAAAAAGGTATTCACCATTGACGCTGATGCGCCGCTTATGGAATGCGCCGACCTGATGATCAAAAAAAGGGTGCAACGGTTACCGGTCACCGACGGCGGCGACATTATCGGAATTGTGTATATCCGCGATATATTCGATATCGTTGCAGACTATCTGAGCAAGGGAGGGCAGAAAGATGGAACCTGTTGAAACGGCGAAAGCCGTGCATACCGTCGTGATGAACACACAGTTTTACCTTGCCTGCGGTATTTTTTTCCTGGCCCTTGCCATCATCATGTCGGAAAAAATCCACAAGACCATTATCTCCCTGTTCGGTGCCTCCCTCATCCTTATTCTCAAGATTCTCGAACAGCACGATGCCTTTCACCTGGATGAGTTCGGCGTTGACTGGAATGTCATCTTTCTGCTTATCGGCATGATGATCATCATTAACCTTATCCGACCCACAGGATTGTTTGAATATATCGCCATCCGCTCGGCCAAGGCGGGGCGCGGCGAGCCGATGCGGATAATGATCATTTTTGCCGTAATTACTGCTGCATTGTCGGCATTCCTTGACAACGTCACCACTGTACTGCTGCTGGCGCCGGTCACCCTGCTCATTGCCGATGCCCTGGAAGTCGATCCCATCCCCTACCTGATCGTCGAGGCCATTGCCTCGAATATCGGCGGCACGGCGACCCTGATCGGTGATCCACCCAATATCATGATCGCCTCCAAGGCAAAACTTGATTTCATGGACTTTATCATTCATCTGACCCCGGCCGTTATCTTTATCATGGGGATCCTCATCCTGATCCTGAAATTAATTTTCGGCAAAAAGCTCAAAACCAGGGACGAACTTAAGCAGCGGATTATGGAGATGGATGAGAACGAAGCCATTAAAGATCCGGTCATGCTGACAAAATCGCTGGTGGTGCTCGGTATCGTCCTGATCGGCTTTATCCTGCACGGATTTTTCCATTATGAACCGGCAACGATTGCCCTGTTCGGCGCCGCCCTACTCCTGCTCCTTTCCGGAACCGATGAACCCCACCATATCCTGGCCGAGGTCGAGTGGCCGGTTATCTTCTTTTTTATCGGTCTGTTTATCATGGTCGGCGGCCTGGTCAAAGTCGGGGCCATCAAGCTGATGTCCGAAAAAATGCTTGCCCTGACCCACGGCAACCTGTTCTCCACCTCCATGGTCATCATGTGGTTTTCCGCCATTGCCTCGTCCGTGGTCGACAATATCCCCTATGTGGCCACCATGAATCCACTTATCGTGGACATGGCCCGGGAACTCTGGCCCCACCAGACCGGTCTGGCCCTGCTTCAGCATCCGGACCTGATGCCCATCTGGTGGTCCCTGGCGCTGGGGGCCTGCCTGGGAGGCAACGGCACGGCCATTGGCGCCTCAGCCAACGTTATTGTAGTCGGTATGTCGGAAAAGGCGGGCCATAAAATCAGCTTCCTTAAATTCATGGCCTACGGTCTTCCGATCATGCTGATCACGGTATTCATTGCCATGACCTATGTCTGGCTCAGATATTATGTCCTCGGTATGCATGGATAAGGAAAAAGTACGCAGCGGGCCGGAACGGTCCTGCCCCTGACTTTTGGGGTACAGGAGGAACCGTTTCCTCCCGCTTTGTCGAAAATTCACAAAAAAGACAACAGGCCTTCAAGACGGCCTTATGTCGTCGCGGGTGAACCCTCGCCCGTGGTCAGGTCATGCCCTATCCCGAAAGCCGGCTGCAGAAATGGAATATTTTTTCAAAAGCTGCTGCATGGACTGTCGTTCGATCCCGGCCTTTCTCGCTGCCCGGGACACCTTACCACGGCTCTGTTCCAGCAGGCTGCCCGGGAACAATCAGGCCTGTCGATGGTTTATTCTCTTTGCCTCCGCCCTGCCGATGACCTCGACTATCTCTCCAAGTTTAAACGGTTTTGCAAGAAAATCGAATGCGCCTTTGTTAAATGACTCCCGGGCGGTCGCCATGGTGGCAAAACCGGTGATGACAATGACCTCGGTATCCGGATACTTTTCTTTCACCAGGGTAAGGAACTCCATTCCATCCATTCCTTCCATCTTCAAATCAGTGACCACAATATCAAAGGACCGCTCTTCAATTCGCTTCAATGCCGCTTTACTGCTGGTGAATGCTTCAACCTCATAACCTTTTTTTTCCAATGAGGGCTGCAACCGTTTGCCGACAATGGGTTCATCATCCAGGATCATGATACTGGTCTGGCTATCATCCATATTTCTGCTCCATGATGATTCGTATCTTATTGAAAAAGATATCGATGGTCTCCTCACTGACCATTTCGACATCAAGCTGCCGGGTAAAGCCGACAAGCAGGCCAAGAAGGAAAAGACGCTTCATCATCCGTTCCCGGTTCGTTTTTTTTAGTCTGGCCACAACGACATCACCATACACCTCACAGAGAAAATCATAATGGGAGAGTATTTTGGCCAGCAGACGTGTCCGCCGCGACCGCCTGACCGTTTCGGTCACACCGCCTGAAAACCTGAAATAAATATGATTATCTAAAATATTGTCGGAGACGAAGGCATCAATGACCGTAAAATGATAACCGAGCCGGAAATTGATATTGGTGTACTCGGCCGAGACCACGGCCAGATTTCGCCCCACATCTTCCGGCGAGGTTGAACGTACGGAAGTGGTTCGGGTCAGGCTGGACATGAAGCTGGAAAAATCGACTCCGGCCGGGGCCATGTTCCAGATACCGGGATAAGACATGCCGTCAAGAATTGCCCGCATGGGTACCGAGGTGACCTGTTCGGGCCGGACGCCCTGTGAGTGGGAACCGTCAATACCCCCGCCGACATCAATCAGTATAAGATCCAACGGGAAATCCCAGAGCAATTTTCCCGCCTGGGTATCACGGTGGTGGGCATGGTAAAAATTGAGATCAATAATGGTTTCCACGGCCTTTTCATGCACAAAACGAGTCAGATCATGATAGGTGCGGCACCCCTCCGGAGTAAAATTTTCGGCCGTCGGATCGATCAGGTTAAGGGGTTCGATCTTCTTCAGAACCCTCCGCAGCAACCGGTATTCATACATCTCTTCAATGGGTTCTTCCTGAATCGCATAGTACTGCAACTCCTGGATGGCACCCTTATACACAGTCAAACATTCGGTATCGAGGGTGATTTCTTCGCCATCGGCAATCACTTCGGTTGCATTTTCCGTTTTAAACAGGGCCGGTACCCGAAATTCCCGGGCCACGGTAGCCAGATGGCCGGTGGTTGACCCAACATCCGTGACAAAACCTGCCGCCTCATGGATAACCCGGGCCAGTTGCGGTGTGGCATGGCAGGCAACAAGAATGCCGCCCATGGGAAAGTCGTTCAAATTTCTGTCCTCGGAAAAGACCCAGGCCGGACCAATGGCAATACCTTCCATGGCGGAAATACCCCGGCCTCCGATGAGGACCGGATACTTCTCCTTTAAATCACTCAGGTCACAGGCACGAGGCATTCTCTTCTGCTGCAGCCGCAACTGCCTGGACTGGAGCACGATTACCCTGTCCTGCCGGTCTATGGCAAACTCAATATCCTGGGGACGCTTGAAATACTTTTCCAACTGCATGCCGATCTCGGCAAGTTCCCGGAGTTGCTTCGCGGTCAGGCTGGATTGCAGGCACAGGTCTTCCTGCACACCGTCTATGCCCGTTCCGCCACAGCCGCGCAGGACCATGGTTGTGGTTTTATGGACAATCAACTCCTCCCGAATCTCATGGGGGGATCGGCGATCAAGCACGAAATGATCGGTCGGCACTTCCCCGGCAACAATGGGCTCTCCCAGCCCCCAGGCCGAGTTGACGATCATAGTTTCATTTTGCGGCCGCACCGGATCATAGGTATACAGGACACCACTGACTTTGGCCGGAATCATGAGCTGGCAGGCGACCGCCATCATGATCTCATGGGGCCTGAAATCCATCAACAGACGATATTCCATTGCCTCCGGGCTGTACAGACTGGCAAGGACCTCTTTGTAGGCCTGGGAAATATCATTTATAGGAATATTAAGCCTGCTTAAATACTGACCGGCAAAGGAGGAAATCTCATCCTCGCCAAGGGCGCTGGAGCGGACGGCAAAGCAGGGTGTAGTCTTAGTCTCCTTATGCCGACGACAGAGTTTTTTGGCGGCCGTCAGTATTTCAAGCCGTAACTTATGCGGTACTTCAGCCTCCATGACGGCGTGCTGAATCCGACGGGAGGCCTCATCAACGGGTATTTCATTTCGGTGCCGGCTTTTGCCGATGGCAAGAATTTTCTCGCGAATATTGTTCTCGTCAAGAAAGAGATTAAACCCCTCTGTGGTAATAGCAAAACCATCGGGAATACGATGATCAAGCAGATTTCCGATCTCGGCAAGATGCGCATTTTTTCCACCCACGGAATCGGTCAAGGCCCTGGAAATCCCGGCATAGGGGAGGATATAGTCCTTTACCTGACCCAGTATCTTGCCCCGCAGCAGCGTCTCTATGTCTTCTTCAATACCGTGAAAACTGTAATAGAGGGCCGCATATTTCTGATCGGTCAGGTGGTTGATGGTAACGATGAGCTGCCGGACCAGATCCGCCAGTTTCCGGCAGGTGTACTGAATATACCGCTGGTCAAAAATATAGTCTCCGCTGAGCTTGTCATTGGCGTCGGCAATAAGGTCGAGGATCTGGTTGTTCAGTTCAAGACTTTTTTTGAACTCCGCAAACAGAATTTTGAAAGGAATTATTTCTTTTTTCTTGCTTCCGAAAAGGCGGCGAATCCAGTCAAGTACACTCATCGGCTTATGTCCGTTAGATATGGATTATCAATGAGCGCCCCCTCCCCCTCCCTTGAACAAGACCCCGATGAGCAGACCTGTGGCGACGGCGATGGCGACGGCCATGATACCGAAAAGAAGGGAATGTTCATAAGACAGCGAGGCAATAACCTTGGGCAGCCCGGAAAGTGCAATGGTGATCTTTTGACCGGCCCGGCCAACGGGCTTACCGTCTTTTAGCGTAATAGCCTCAACCAGATATTTGCCGGCATTCATTTTTGGCGGAATAGTCAAGGTCACCGAATATTGTTTTTTCCCTTCTTTGACCGGCCCATATTCGACGGCACCGTTATGCACTCCGTACACCCCTGCTTTTTCCATAAGTTTTACATACTCGCCAAAGACAAACTTCTTGTCGGCAGAGGCCGGTTTGATGGCGATATCCTTGACCACGGCCTTGTAGCCGACGCCCAACATGGCGACATCCTTAACCAGGGCCTTGGCATCTCCTTCAAGCTGAGAGAGCAACAGATCGTTACCCACCTTCTCAGGCGTATACACCATGTAGACCGTCGGGGTGTTTTCAAGCTCGACATCGGTCTTGTTCATCCATAGCAGACCGGCTACCTTGCCCTTGACCTTCAAGGCAACGTTTTTCTTCGCCCCGATTACATGAAGCAGAACATCCTCATCCGCCGGCAGGGTGCCCGATGCCTTGAGCGTGGTACCGTTGTAAAATGTGGAGATATACAGGGTCGTACGGGCAAGACGCAGGGTAACCGCCCCTGCAGAGGCCCATACCGACCCGCCCCAGATAAGACCGGCCAGTATGCCTAGTATCAATCCCAATATTTTCCTCTGCATCGTCTTCTCCTCGCTCGCTTTTCAATGCCCGCCTTTCAACGCAACCATAATGGAAGGCGTCAACAACAGACCCGCCATCATCTTCGCACACACCAGCAGCACCAGACTTGCCAACATGATCTTCAACTGGTCGGCATTGAGCCGCTTGGACACGGCCGTTCCGACCTGGGCACCGATGGTGGAACCAAAAAGCAAAAGAACGGCAAGGACAAAATCAACCGTATGGTTGGACCATGCCTGCATAATGGTAACATTGACACAGGTAAAAAGGATCTGAAACAGGCTGGTGCCGACAACAACATGCATGGGCATACGAAGAAGGTAGACCATGACCGGCACCATGATAAAACCGCCGCCGACACCCATGATAGCGGCCAAAATACCGACCAGGATGCCGAAGGCGAACGGCAGGAGCATAGAAATCTCACAACCGGACTTTTCGAATTTATACTGAAACGGCAATCGCTGGATAAAAGTTTTACGTTTTTCCTGTTTCTTTGGTTCGGCCTTTTTCCTTTCTATCGGCATGCCGTTATCATGCCGCATTCCCTGCAGGCTTTCCCAGAACATATAGCCACCGACACCGCCGAGCATAATAACATAAGTAATGGCAATGAGAAAATCCGCATTGCCCATGGCCTTGAGCAACTTGATAATCTGAACACCGACCGTACCACCGGCAACACCGCCGATCAGCAGCATGACCCCCATGGGAACGTCAACATTACCAAGACGCATATGGGCAATGGTTCCCGAGGTCGAGGCACCGACGATCTGATTGGAATCACTTGCTGCCGCAACCGTCGGCGGGATACCGAACATCATCAGAAGCGGCGTCATGAGGAAACCACCGCCGACACCAAAAATTCCCGACAGCAGTCCGACAAAACCGCCCAGGCCAAGAATAAGAAAAATATTCACACTGTTTCCCGCAATGGGTAGATACATATGGAACATGATCGTTTCTTCCCTCTCCTGTCTTGATTTACTGGCCGGGTGTTGCACCCATACCATTATATTTATTGCTCTTACCGGCAATACGACCGCTCATGGCCGGCAGTCATCACCCCTCCAAACGGCAAAAACCTCTTGTCTGTTCCTTTTCGGGAACCGCGTCATCAACCTGTGAACAAAGGAAATGCGTCATAAAAAACTGTAGATTCCGCCTCGTTTACGCAAACGGCATGCTCAGCGGCGACGTCTCTACAGACTATCCCGCCTGACGTAATATGCAAGCGCTCCTTTGCATATGGCGCCTCCCTCATGAACAAAAAACGCTGAAAAATCATGCCGCTGCCCTACCCCGATTTTTTTCATCATGGTACACAGGCAGATACACGGACAGGATCGCCCCTTCTCCGGGATTGCCGGCCACTTCAACATATCCACCATGTTTTTCAACGATTCCAGCAATGATGGTCAGGCCGAGGCCGGTTCCCTTCCCCGCCTCCCTGGTGGTAAAAAATGGATCAAAAATTCGTTTCAGATGTTCCTGATCAATGCCTTGCCCGGTATCACCAACATCGATGCGAATGGTATCATCCGGTGTCAACGCCGCCTTGAGAACAATTCTTCCATCCTCGCCGATGGCCTGCTCTGCGTTAATGATCAGATTGAGAAATACCTGCTGCAGTTGTTGAAAATCACCGTAAACCGGGGGCAGGTTAGCGGAGGTTTCCGTTTCCAGAGCGATCGTATGAATACGCAGTTCATTGCTTATCAAACTTTTTGTTTTTTCCAGCACCTCCTCAATGCGCAGCGATTCCATTTTCGTTGCATGGGCCCGGGAAAAATCGAGCAGATTCCTGACAATTTTACTCGCCCGCTCGGTCTGCGCCATGATATCTCCAAGGATTTCTCTTACCTCCTCCTTATCCAGTTCATCAAATTCTTCCATCAGCATATCGGCCGACAGGGATATATTATTGAGCGGGTTATTGATTTCATGGGCAATGCCGGAAGAAAAAGTACCAATCAAAGCCATCTTTTTCGACTGAATCAGTTGCTCCTGCTTTTGCTCCAGGGCCTCGACCATTGTATTAAAACCGACGATCAGATCGGTGGTTTCATCATGAGCTCTGGGAACGTGCATAGGGGTAAACTTACCGGCCGCCAGGTCCCTGGTTGCCAGGCGAAGAGAACCAAGGCGGCGGAAAATATTTTTTATCTGGAAATAGGTAATGGTTGCGCCACATGAAAAGATAAGGATTGACACCACCGTCAGCCCAAACATGATTTTCTTGAATTTCACCCGCAATGATTCCCGAATATGCCGGACAAGTTCTTCTCCGTTATTGACCATGTTGCGGCCGAATTGCCTGATTCGGGCAATATCACGCTTTCCCAGGGCGCTATCAGGACATACATTGAGAGCACACCATCGTTTAAAGACATTTTTATAGCTGTTGAAATTGGAAACGAGAGAGGAAAATGAAGAAGAGGCTACACCTTTTACAAGCTGGGGCTCCAGCGTCTTGATGTCTTTATTGATATGATAAAGGGACTGCATCGCTTTTTGCACACTGCCCTTTTCTATTTTCAGGAGAATATTTTTCTCATACCGACGTAATTCAAGAACAGTATTCATCAGGTCGTCAACCTTCTCCATGGTCAACAGGTCGTTTTCCAATGAAATAACCTGATAGCTGTTAACGGCAATCAGGACAACAGCCATACCAATGGTAATGGAGGCAAGCAATATCAAACGATGCCGAATCGTTTTCGGTTGCAGCATCGACGATATTCTGTGCATACGATCTCCTTCAGATAATCAGACGCACTCCGCCCAGCTCTTCGATACGATAAGGGAAGCGGTCGCCGGGAGAACCGATAAACATGAAATTCACCGGTATGTTCCATTTTTTCGAGAGATCCTGGATAAGCTCAGGCCCAAAGGTTCCGGTCAGCTCCACATACTCAATTTCAATATCAGGATATTCGCGGTCGAGAAATTCAATATCCCCACGCAGTTTACTGCAAATCTCCTCATCGTGTTCTTTCTGCACGGTAACAATTTTTATTTTCTTCGTATGCTCATTATTTTTAATATAGAGCAAAACCTTATTGAGATTGGCCAGATTGTCACCTCGGGTAAAAAAGACAAATTCCTGGGAGGTAATACGATCAATCAGGTCACTCACTCCACGGTTGATCTTCGAGACCATTTTCGCAACCGGTACAAACAGATATTCAACAAAACTAAGCACCATTTCAAGAAGGGCTGTTTTGTTGAGCATGATACCAACAAAGAGCATGGTCGGAATAAAATATTCTAAAAATATGGTGAGATTGGCAGGGGCTCCCGCTTCCGGCTGTTTAATCACATTGCCTGCCAGGGCAATGGCGACGAACAGCACCGCAACCAGAACGGAAAGCCAGCCCGCCTTTTCCGGTCTCGGCAGTCGTTTTCTTCGAATTTTAAGCAAGATATTACCGATCCCGAACAGCCCCATAACAGAAAGGAAGGAAATGGTATAGACCCCGGCCAAAACACCGACCCGACCATGGGTCAAAAAAAGAATGGAGGCGGAAAGGAGAAAAAACAGAATGATGATTCTATACGAGCTGCCCCGCCTGTTCTTTTTCAGAAAAAAAGCGGGCATGATACGGTCCAGCGTCATACGCTCCAGCAGACCGGTTACGCCGACATACGAAGTCAGCACCGCACCACTTAAAACCAGAAAGGCATCAACGGAGACCAGGGTCGGCAGCAGATGGTTCCCGGTCAATCCCGCCATGTGCGAGAGCAGATCCGCCTCGTGGAGTTTAACCTCCGGAATCGGAATCAGCGCCAGAGCAAGAAAGGCCATGAGCGGGTTGAAGATGGAAACCGCCAGCCACATATTGCGCAGGGTTTTGGGAAAGACACCGGCCCTCTGTTCCTCGACAAAGTTTGCCGAACTTTCAAACCCTGAGATCCCCAGCATGGCGGCCGAGAACCCCCAGAAAATCGCCATGGTCACCGTACCGTGCGGAATGGGCTGGTGGTTATTGGCGATGAACACGGAAAGACCATTCTGGGTCAGATAGATACCGATGGTCGAACAAAGCAGGACAAGGGTCGTCAGATGGAAAAGAAAAATTATCACGGCCACCATTGCCGATTCGCCGATACCAAGAATCGTCAGGCCCATAAAGAAAAACAGCAGGCCGATGGTCGCCGAGGTAATCGGCAAGGCCGGAATAATGGAATGGAGGTAGTGCATGGCTTCCGAGGCCGAAATAACGGCCGTTGCCATGTAGGAGAGCAAGGTCAGAGCAGCAGCAAGAGAGGCGACCTGTTTGCTGGTTGTATTGAGCAGCGCATTGTAGGCACCGCCGTTGAGCGGTAGAGCACCAACGACCTCCCCGTAAATCCTTCTGAACAGATAGAGAACCACCGCAACAACCAGCAGTGAAATCCACGCATATTGGCCGGCGGCGATAATGGTCAATGCCGACACATAGAGGACCGATGAGGTGATATCATTGCCGCAGATGGCCGTGGCCTGCAATTCTGAGAGTTTTGTAATTTTTTCCTGTTTCATAAGCCCGACAACATTTTACCTAAATCCTGCAATCGTCATGCGGTCAAGCCGCATCATTGTTCGTGCACCGAGAATGTTGAGACAGGTGCAGATACAAGGAGGAACACGAATTTCGGCACAGGTGTACTGCCGGTACATTGAGCACGAAATTCGTGAATCCGACATAGTAGATATGCCGGTATCGGCGTTCGAATGCCGGACAACTGCAGGATTTAGGTTTTATTAAAAAATATCTAATTTTCCGATTTTAAACGGCATTTTCCAAAGAATCAATAATCGTTTAATTCGTTCTTTTCTTTTTTGTCAACCTGTACCATTGTTCAAACAAGAATACAAATCTAATCCCCCTGCAGCCGTTGTTCACGGAAAGGTAACGTTACCCATGGATATTCCGGCACAAAAACACTTGCACATTAATGGTTAAACCATTAATGTGCTTCGTGAACAGACGAGGAGGACAAAAAAATATGCGTTTTAAAAAAGCAAAACAAAACCGGATATTCCAAGACATTGTTGACCAGATACAGCAGGCCATCGCCTGCGGGGAACTGGCACAGGGAGAAAAACTTCCCTCGGAACGGAAGTTGTGCACAATTTTTACCACCAGCCGGGGAACCTTGCGAGAGGCATTACGCATTCTCGAACAAAAAAAACTGCTCACCATCAAACTGGGAGCCGGCGGCGGTGCTGTTGTACGAAAGCCAAACAGTGAATTGATCACAGAGAATCTGTTACTGTTGCTGGCGGGAGGGCAGGCGTCCAAGCGGCATCTGATAGCCCTGAGTGCCGATCTTGCCGCACAGGTGGCAACGCTGGCGGCGACTCTGGCGGGCGGCAAAGATATCGGCCCGCTGAAACAACTGGTGGCAACGCTTACCGAACTGTTGGAACCCGGGAACAAAAACGAGAATCCGCCAAGTTCCGTCGACGCACTTCTTTTTAAAAAATTAGCCGAAATTGGAGGAAATCCCCTGTATGGTTTTCTTCTTCAGGCAGCCCTGACAGCAATCGGTCGATTAGATAACGATAGCGGATCTGCAGAAGAGACTCGCCGAAACCGGCATTTACAGGAAATCAGGATGATCGTCTATGCGGTTGCCCAGAATGATCAAAAGCAGGCGAAGCTGCTGGCCCATAAACATATCCTTGGCCTGGCCGTTACAAACGAATAAACCAGCATGGCTGGACCAGATTGGCCGGCCACAACAAATTATGAAAATCCCTGACTCCGGCATGGGCAGGCTCCTGCTACCTGGATTTTCGGATAAACCCCACAAACGACAACCAGCCGGAAAATAAGCCGAGTTCCTCAGGGCGAACGCAAAACGGAATTTATGGCGGCCGACAATTCAGCAAGATTAAACGGCTTTGCAATCGCCGCCTTAAATCCGTATTCCCGGAACGTTGCCATCGCCGGATCGTTGGAATAGCCGCTGGCGACAATAATCTTTGCCTGTGGATCCAGGACCAGCAGTTTTTGGGCCGCCTCCCGCCCACCCATACCACCGGGAATGGTTAAATCCATAATCACCAGATCAACCGGCGTTCCCCGGTCCTGGAATTCCTGATACCGGTTTATTGCCTGCTTTCCATCCGTCACCGCAATCGGCTCATGACCAAGTAGAGCAAGCTGTGAGCAGGCAAGATTACGCAACATCTCCTCGTCATCCATAACCATAATTCTGGCCGCTTTAGCGGCATGGGAAATATCTTTTTCCTTATGATCGCCATTATCGCCCTGAAAGGCGACGGGCAAATAAAGCGTAAAGATCGTCCCCCGCCCCGGCACCGACGCAACGGTGATGTAGCCGCCGTGTTTATGAATAATTGAATGGCAGATTGCCAGTCCCAGGCCGCTACCTTTCTGTTTGGTGGTGAAATACGGATCAAAAACCTTGTCAACGATCTCCATCGGTATTCCGACACCGGTATCCTCAATGACGATACGGACATATCTTCCCCGGTCCACACTGAGCAGTGCTTCACCTGCTGCATCATCGACATTGGAACAGGTAATGGTAATCGTCCCTCCCTCCGGCATGGCATGCCTGGCATTCAAGACGATATTTTGAATAACCTGGCCGAGTTGTCCGCTGTCGGCATCCACCTGCCAAAGATCTTCAGGAAAAACATAACGACAGCCTACACGGCTGCCATGGAGAACGAAACCGGCTGACTCGGCAATGAGCTCGGGCAGGGAGGTCGCCGCCTTGACCGGATTCCCTCCCTTGGAAAAAGTAAGCAACTGCCTGGTCAGTTTGGCGGCCCTCTTTGTCGCCCTTTGCACATCGGTCAGCATGGTCCTGGTCTCAGGATCACAATCCGGGAGACGATACCCGAGTAATTCGACATTTCCCAGAATTGCCGCAAGAATATTATTAAAATCATGGGCAATACCTCCGGCAAGGACACCAACGGATTCCAGCTTGCGTACCTTCAGCAGCTCTTCCTCCATCCTTTTCTCCCTGGAAACATCCCTGAAGACCAGAACAACCCCGATAATAGCGCTTTGCCGATCCCTGATCGGTGCTCCGCTGTCGGCAATGGAACGAATGGTCCCATCCCTGGAGATGAGTGCAGTATGGTTGGCCAGGCCGACTATTCTGCCAAGCTCAATGACCCGCTGTACAGGTGAAACACATCTTTTCCCGGTCTTTTCGTTAATGATATTAAAAACTTCAAAGGAAAGTTTGCCTCGGGCCTCGTCGTTGGACCAGCCCGTCATCTCTTCGGCGACCTTGTTTACATAGTGCCGGAACGAAAAGGCCTTTTTTCGTAGCCGACTTAGAAGTTTTAAGAATCATTACTGGTAACTATCATGGTAATTAATCTTATTTGATATTTAAGTGCATCAATGTGGCGAAATCTTGGATTTTGGACGCACTACACCACTTGCC